>JAJYGE010000383.1 GCA_021785155.1 Planctomycetota bacterium | reverse complement strand
GCCGGCCACGCCACAGGTTTTGGCGTCTCGTACAGCCATTCCGGGATGGTGCTGAAATTCATAATCACCGGGTGGCCCGAGGTGGCCCGCATAAAATCTCGGACCATGGGATCAATAAGTTTGAAATTCCAGAAAGTCTTGCCATCAGCCGGCGGCTTAAGTTCCGCGACCGCCAACTGCGGATAAGGCAGCCACGGCACGAAGCGAACATCATTGGCCCCAAGCCGATGCAGTGCCTGAAAAGCCCGATGACTGATGGGCGATTTGGGCCGCAGCATCGGATTAACGACCACCTGCAGCGTGGGTGTGGTGGGCGACGTGCCGATCACATCCGACCATCTCGCCGATATGGCAGCAGGCCCGGCGGTTGCGTTGCTTTCCGCCAAGACGGACACTGGAAACATCAATGCCACAATGGCCAGTATGCGAAGGTGTAATCGAACGCATTGCATAAAAAAACTCCTCAAGCCAGACGCCGAAACGCATGACATCATTGTACGGCCTGCTTCCAAGTTACCGCAAGATGCTTTAATATCGAATTTACGACACGCCGGTGTCTGGACAAAATACTATAAAATAGGGTATAATGGTGATATGTGCCAGATGGACATAATAATAAAGTGATGAAAGGCGACACGCATTTTGGTTACTTTCCGGTCAATGACACCGCGATTGCCACGGGATTCTATCTCACCGGTGCCGGCGTTGAACGCATTGAGCCTCGGCAGAGCTACCCGCTGCCGAACCATCCGGAGATGTATCAATTCACATGGAACGCCGGGCGAATTTTACCGGAATATCAACTGGTTTATTTAACCGCTGGTGAAGGGGAGTTTCAGTCGCATGAGACCGGCCGGGTTCATATTAATTCCGGTACGCTCATGGTGCTGATGCCCGATGTCTGGCATCGCTATCGCCCTGATCCCAAAACTGGTTGGAAAGTTTTTTGGATTTCTTTTAATGGTCAGGTGCCACATTTCTGGCAGCAGGTGAATCTTTTTTCGCCGACGTCGCCTCTTTTCCATGGACTGCATGATAAACTGCCCAAGCACACACTGGAGCACATTGTCAATCAAGCCATCGCGTCACCCGGAAATCCCGGTTCGGCATCTCTTTCGGCTCTGGCATTCCTGGCAGATATGCTGTCGGTTGCGCGCAGTGATAGGGCCGATTCAACTGCGACCGCTTCCTCCCTTGATCCGGCTTTGCTGTCTGATCCGATACTCCGGGAAGCCTTGGAACTGATTTGGAATCACAGCCATCGGGATTTATCCGTGCAAGTTATTGCACGCCAGATCGGCGTTACGACGCGCACGCTGGAACGCCACTTTCGCAAGACATTGGGAAAAACAGTGCAGGAGGAATTAACCGCATGTCGCGTCGCCCGGGCGGAACTCATGCTCCGCAATACCCACCTGCCCATTAAGCGAATTGCCTATGCCGCCGGCTTTTCCTCCTCAACGCATCTTTCCGTGGTATTTCAACGACAGTTCAGACAAACGCCCGGAAAACTCCGCCGATCCGCAAAAAGAGCGGTATAAAACATGCGACATTCCGCGTGCTTTGGTATTATGAAGAATATGACCAGGCGATTAGATGTTGGGCGGCATGTCGTGTTGTTTTCCGGACGCGTGCAGGGCGTAGGTTTCCGGCAGACAACCGTTGAACTATCTAAGCCGTATATACTGCATGGCACGGTGCGCAACTTGCCCGACGGGGCCGTGGAATTGACCCTTGAAGGGGCGACGGAGGATGTCGAAAAGCTCCTGCAGGATATTAAAACGCGGTTCGCCGGATATATAACAACCGTTACCCGGCGAACCGAGCCGTTACAGGGTTTGCTCCCACCGGTGCGAATAATATGGTAATATCTGGCTTGCTTGTTGTTCAGGTTTCACTGGCAAGGTTAAAGAGGATCGTGTGACAAGACTAACCAAGGCGTACATTATCGTAATGGCCATTCTGATTGCTCTGACGCTCGTGGTGGCTGTTTGGCATTCGCATGTGGTAACGTCGGCGGAAGTGGCGGTGAATTATGCGGGCCATGCCGGTAAGAATAACGGCGGCGTTGCATCCAATTATGCCAATATGACCGCCACAGAGGCTAATAATCTACGATTCTTTTTGGTGCTCTGTGGGTCAATGACGGCAGCGGCGGGTATCTGGGGACTCGTTGAATATATCATTTTGCCGCTCATTAACTTAAGCCGCATCGGCGCTATAACGCAAGTGACCTATCATGAGGCGCTGTATCAGCCGTTTACATTAATTGTCTTTGCCATGTGTTTAGCCGCAATTGTCATCACCGCATTTGTGCCATTTAATACTTTTGGTGAAGACACCAAAATGTACCGGGATGTCGCAATGTCCTTTGTGCTGATGTTTATTTTAATTATCATGGTGTTTGCCACGGCAAAAGTTATTGATGAAGAAATTGAAAACCGCACCATGCTTACGCTGATGAGCAAACCGATAGCACGCTGGCAGGTCATCATTGGTAAATATCTGGGTATCGCCTGTCTGATGTTTGTCACGATGGCAATATGCACCATCGCGGCGGGAGCCTGCGCTTGGCTACGGTATTTTTCAGATCAGCGTATTGATTTATCTGTGGCGTCCTATGCCGGACAGCAGGCCTTGTATTGGGCCAATGATATGGCCATTATCGCCCTGATTCCGGCGTTTGTGCTGCAATTTATGGAATTGGCCACACTGGCGGCCATCAGTACCGCTATTGCGACACGCTACAGTCTGGCATTGAATATGACCGTTATTGTGGTGCTGTATATCGGAGCCAATTTGACACGATTCGCGCCGCTTTTGCACCTGGGAGCACCATGGCAGACGCTGGTTAACAGCGGCAGTTATTTTCTGCCGTACCTGACCAATTTTGACATAAATCAG
>JAJYGE010000425.1 GCA_021785155.1 Planctomycetota bacterium | reverse complement strand
GTTTTGACGTTGTAGCCCGCGCGCTTAAGCAGCCGCTCAAGTTCGGCACGCCGGGTGGGATCGTCTTCAATAACGAGAATTTCATATTGACCTGTGGTATTCAAAACATTCGACTCCAAAATATCCCCCAAGCCCGATGCGAACACCGCGGATAAAAATCCTCTATCCATGCACATTTGTCAGCACATGGTAGAAAATGTAACGCCCCAACACTCCATTTTAGCCACTGGCACAACGTAAAGCAATTAGGCATCGCGCAAAACGCCGCTGATCCGAGAGACTCCGCTGATAAATCATGCTAAAATGGCGAAGTCCAGGGCATAAGCCCCTAGACGTTGATTTGGACGCAGGAGTTTAAGTAATGCCCATTGGCGTTTTATTTGTGATGGCAGCCCCGAACTGGGCAGCCAAGGGTTCAGGCAAGCCATTTTCTAAAATCGACAGCCGTGAAATATTTATGCGCAGCATTGAATTGTACGCTAACCGAGATCAGGTGCAGCAGCGGATGTTATGCCTGCTTCCGGATGACTTATCCCGAATTCAGGAAAAATATGGTGCCCATCTTGCTTTTCAGGGCGTTGGGGCCGCCGCCGGCGGGCCTGATTGGTTTGGGGCTGTGCAGCGCGGCTTGGAAAAGCTCAAACCGGAAATTGATACCGTCATTGTACATGATGCCTGCTGCCCGGCGGTGCCCTATCCGGTTTTAGACGCTTTGGAGGAAGCCCTTGGAAAAACCGGGGCCGCCGCTGCCGTTGTACCTGTTGGCGGCGCGACCGTGCGCGTACAAGATGGCAAACTCGGAGAACTGGTTGTTGATAAGCGCCTTGAAATTTTGCAATCGCCGCAGATTTTTCGCCGCAGCATCTTGGAAGCCGCCTATGCAAAACGCGCCAGCCTGGGAAATGAATATGTCGATGATGCAACGTTGGTAAAGCTTTGCGGCACTGATGTTACCAGCGTTCCGGGCTGGCGATTAAATATCCGCATCGATCATGAAGAATTAATCAAGCTCGGATCCGATGCGATCAAACATTTGCCCCGTGCGCGGAGCAATGCGCCGGTAAGCCCATTTGATGAAGCACAATGGTAAGGCCCATGGTAATAGCGTGTTTGAAAATCAAGAGTTGCGGTATTCAGTGATGTCTGCGAGGTTCCCGTAATCTCATAGCGGTGGAGTTTTATGGCGCGACGCGTCGTGTTTTTAATTACCGATCTGGATCTGGGAGGAATGCCGCTGATTGTTCGGCGCATTGTTCGCGGCCTTAAAGAGTTGGGCCGATGGGAACCCACGGTGGTGAGCATTAAACATCCGGGCATTGTAGGCCGGTGGATTCGCCATGAGGGTATTGAGGTAATCGGGTTAAATGCCCAGCGTATTTCCGACTTCAAAGCTGTGCGCCGTTGGGTAGCCGCACTGCAAACCGTGAACCCCTCTGTGGTTGTCAGCGTGCTGGTCCACGCCAATGCCTTGGCCGCTCTGGCGGCCCCTTTCGCCGGACCGCGCCTTTACTTTCAGTCCATTCACACCATACAGCCTGAACCGAAATGGCACTGGCGGTTGCAGGGATTAATATCCAGACAGTGCCATGGAATAATCACGCCTTCACATGCCGTACTGGATCGGATCAGCCGGTTTGGCCGCTTTCACAACGGCTACGTGATTCCCTTTGGCTTGGATTACCAAACATTTGCCCATGCCGAGCCAATACCTGTTTCAGAGCGTCCATGGCCGGCAAACGCGATGGCGGTGGGCTATATTGGCCGGTTTGATCCGGTAAAACGGCTGGATTTATTGGTTCGCGAGTTTGCGGAACTGCTGTTACGGGATTATCGCCGGTGGGGCCATTTGCATCTTGCTTTAATTGGCTACGGACCTGAAGAAAAGCCCTTGCGGGCTTTGGCTGCGAAGCTGGGCATCGATTCGCATGTAACATTTCCCGGGGCGACCGCTGAGCCGGCGCGGTGGTACAAGGCGCTGCGGGTACTTTGCATGCCATCCACCGTTGAAGGGTTTGGCATGAATATCATCGAAGCCATGGCCTGCGGAACGCCGGTTGCGGTGTATCGCAGCCCGGCGGTGCAGGAAATTGTGACCGATCAGCAAACCGGGCTGCTGATTAATCCGGACATAAAGGGTTCAATGGCTGATGCTATCGCCGTACTGATGGAAAACAAAGTATTAGCCGATAAAATTCGAAGGCAAGCTCAGGCCATGGTGGCGGAGCGCTACTGCGCCCAGCGCATGGTTGAAGGATATCAGCGGGTATTGGATCAAGCGATAGCAGACGCAACAAACAGTCTGGCGTAATGGCGATGATGCGGATAAACTACGCCGGTTGAAACTTGGCTATCAGGAGAAAACAAGATGGGTCGTATTATTGCACCGTTCAAACCAACACGTTCGGCGAGTCCCTGGCACGATGTCGATCCCGGCAGCGGCATGTTGCCTTCCGTGTTTCAGGCCATCATTGAAATTCCACTTGGCGCATCAAATAAATACGAAATGGATAAAACCACGGGCCTGCTGAAGCTGGATCGGGTACTGCATTCTGCCGTTTATTATCCCGCCAATTATGGCTTTATACCGCAGACCATGGCCGATGATGGCGATCCGCTGGACGTTCTGGTGCTGGGAGCTGAACCAGTCTTTCCGCTGACCATTGTCGAAGCCCGCGCGATTGGCTTGATGACCATGAAAGATCAGAATGAAATTGACCATAAAGTCATTTCAGTGCATGTCAATGACCCGGAATACAGCAGCTACAGTGATGTGCATCAACTGCCGCCACATAAGCTCTCGGTATTGAAACGCTTTTTTGAAGATTACAAATCTCTGGAAAACAAGCGCGTAGTCGTGGATGATGTATTGCCCGCGGAATACGCCTTTCCGGTTATTGAACAATCGCTGATGATT
>JAJYGE010000601.1 GCA_021785155.1 Planctomycetota bacterium | reverse complement strand
GTTATTATAACTTGCTTTGGCAAATCGTGATGGCTGCTGAAAGAAAATGCGGATTTTCTAAAATTGTGGCAAATCCGCGCGGCAGGCCGGCACAGCCCGAAAGTGCCGCTATGAGCCGGTGGCCAGTCCACACAACCACCGTTTGATGCCATGGCGGCCCATTGGTGCTGTGTAGCGAAAAATAAGCCTGCAAAAAGCATTGCGCCTCCGGCGACCGAATTTGCCCGTCCCGATCCACGCACCAGTTCAAAAACACATCCACCACGTCTTCATGCGGGAATCCCACCTGGCAATATCCCCAGTCCACAATGGACATAATTTGGTGATCCGCATCAAGTAAAACCGCTTCGGGCGTCAAGGCTCCGTGCCAGCAGTGCGTACATTCCACCGAAATATCCGCAAGCTGCTGAATAATTTTCTCAATCTGCACCACATTTAAGGCTTTTTTCACGCCCTCGCCTCCGGCCGACGGGTGCTCCAGCAGCGTTTGCAACCGCTGGGCCAATTGGTTCGATGTAACCGACATGGCTGGCCGCTCCTGACCAAGCAGCCGATGTAGCCACGCCAAACGTAATCCAAGGTGACTTAAATCCTGACTGCTCCACGCCCCGGCCTCCATAGATTGTCCATGCGGCTGCGTACTGAGCATCAGGTGGGATCCTTGCGGCCCGGCCGCAAGCCAACCGGTTTCGGGGCTGCTGGCATGGATCGCCTTTGGCACCGGAAAGCCGGCCGCGCCAAGCCGAGCCGTTAAAGCACCAGCCGATCGCAACAGCGCCGCGTCAAACGCCGCCGGAAATAATAAAAGGAGAAATTCCTGCTGACCTGCGGTGAGAAGTTCAAAACATTCCGCCTGTCGGCCGCGTTTGATTTTTCTGAAGCGCAGGACCCGTCCGATGTCATAATGTCGCTCCACCAGACCATTAAGCAGATATGCCGTTCGATCATCCATGCCGATTTTATCCACGCGCCTTACGGGTTGCCATTTTCAAGAGCCGTCGCCACCCGCGATCTATCCACTCTTGATTTTACAACCTGCCAGTTAACACATCCTGTGTCATTCTGCTTACAAATACCAGCGGCACCAGCCGTCTGTCTGTTACTGTAGCATCAAATACCCTTGTGGTTCAAACCCGCGGCACAGATAGTTCGGGAAATAGCGTGCGGTAACTTCGGCGTGCCTCAACCAAAGACACCCCAAACCGGCCCGATCAAACACCTCGAATCACCAATAATTAATGCCCGAACTCCGGATGACGAAAGCATGTGACAAGATGATCATTGACCAGTCCCGCGGCTTGCATGAAGGCATAGCATATTGTCGTACCGACAAAATTAAATCCGCGGGATTTCAAGTCCTTACTAAGCGCATCAGATTCTTTACTGCGGGCCGGTATATCAGAAAGATTCCGACGATGATTGATCATCGGCCTGCCATCGACAAAACGCCAGATATACGCATCAAAGCTGCCAAATTCCGCCTGCACTTCGAGGAATTTGGCGGCATTGCGGATCGCGGAATCTATTTTCAGGCGATTGCGGACAATGCCCGCATCGGACAATAATCGTTGACGATCACGGGCATTAAAGCGGGCCACGGAAACGGGATCAAAATGCGCAAAAGCCCGACGATAAGCCTCCCGCTTCCGCAGAATGGTTTCCCAGCTCAAGCCGGCCTGCGCACCGTCGAGAATGATGAATTCAAAGAGCTTGTGATCATCATGCAACTCAACGCCCCATTCTTGGTCATGATAAGCAATACTCAAATCCGACTTGGGCCAATGACACCTTACCGCCTCCATGCGGATATCCACCGCCGTTTTTTGTTCCATTTCTGCGCTCACGACTAAGTCTCCACATCACCGGACTGCAAAAGTTCGGCCATTATCCACACTCGACCCATCACCGACAACATGGGCGCACAGCTCAAGGTTTGCAAAGACCCATGCGGGCGCGGCAATGATCCGGACCGTTGCCCACGACACTTCGTCACGGCGCTTCATCACAGCGCTTTGGACGCCGGATGCCAGATGTGTTAAAATCTTAATTCTGATTCGCGCTCGTAGCTCAATTGGATAGAGCGTCGGCCTCCGAAGCCGAAGGTTGCAGGTTCGACTCCCGCCGGGCGCAATGGTTAAAATCCCCTACAACCATGCGGTTTTGCCGCGATTCATACGGCTTTGCTTCATCATACCGTTGCATGGCCAAAACTCTACCGGACTCTATGAAATTCTTGGATTCTATGCCCAAAAGCGCCCAGCGGCGCGCCAAGACATTTCCATTACTTTCGCCCGGCACGGTCACGGCGTTTACCGGCAGGTCATTGGTGCCGGTTTTCAGCGCCAATGCGGTTTGCTTTTCAGCTTGCGGCATCATGCCCGGCAGTGTCTCAAGGGCATCGCTGATGTCAAATAAGACTACATACGTATACGTGTTCAATGTCAGCTTAGCACTACAGCGCGACATTGGCCGGGATCGCGATTGGCCGGAAATGCCCCGGATGCAAGGAGGCAGGGCCGAAACGACCTTGGTAGGTCTTTGAGGCCCGAGGACGCGGCAGTCCCGGCGCGCCGGGATTTCGGCCAACCCCTCAGGGCGAAGGCGGGCCGCCGCAGTCGCGGCCCGGCCAATGTCTCGCTGTAGTGTTAGTTGCCCCCCGCACTGGGAATTACCGCGACAGCCGGCGCAGGGGGTTACATTGAGGCGGTAATACCTGCGTGTCTCACACATTGCCGACACCAGTAGTTATCCATAATATTCCGAACTTCGGCGTTTTGTCATTTCCACTGCCATGCCATCCCCTTTCTGTTACCGCGAATCAACCGCAGTTGCACCACGGCCGTTGGCGGTGGCCACGGTTCGTTGGATCATGAGATTCCCGGCGTCCCGGCAACGGTTAGCGAAACGCAGAATTTGGG
>JAJYGE010000207.1 GCA_021785155.1 Planctomycetota bacterium | reverse complement strand
GTTGCGGTAATAACCCTTCATGCCAAGCGTTGAAATCGGACTCGTCATCAGACACAAAGCCGCAAGCAAGGAGTACAAGATCATGAATTCATTGAACCGTCGAGACTTTATCGGGCAAATCGGGCTGACTGCGGCCGGTTTATTAATGCTGCAATCAGGCAGTCCGGCAACGGCATCGGCCAAACCGGATGATCGCGCAGCATCCGCATCGCCCGAGGCGGTGGCGAACACATTTGCCTCGCCGCCGTTTGACTGCGGGCCGTGGGTTTACTGGTTTTGGCTGGATGTCAATGTAACCCATGCCGGGATTACCGCCGACTTGGAGGCAATGAAAGCGGTGGGGATCGCCGGTGTACTGATTATGGATGTGGACCAGGGCACGCCCGCGAGCTTTAATGGGGCCAAGTTTGGTGATTCAAAATGGTATGAGCTTTTTAAGTTTGCGTGTTCCGAAGCCCATCGGCTGGGAATGCACATCAACATGACCAATGACGCGGGCTGGTGCGGCAGCGGCGGACCATGGGTAACGCCGGAACTTTCGATGCAGCAGGTCGTTGTCAACAGTACCGCCATCACCGGTGGCAAGGAATTTGACGCGGTGTTGCCACAGCCGCAAGCTAATCTGAATTTTTACCGCGACATCGCCGTGTTGGCTTTTCCTACGCCGAGTGCCGCCTATAGTATCTCAAACATTCAGGCTCTGGCCCTGTTCAATCAACAACCATGGCGTCCCGGCCTCGGTGCAGAGGATAATATTCCCGCCCCATCTTCCTGGCCCAGTCTGCGGGCAGATCAGGTTATTCCGTACCATTCTGTTATCGACATATCAATGTTTATGGACCATGCTGGCCGCTTAAAGTGGGAGGTGCCTGCCGGGCAGTGGACCGTATTGCGTTTTGGCCATACCACCACTGGCGTGGACAACCATCCGGCCCCGGCGGGTGGGCTGGGTTTGGAAACCGACAAACTCAGCCGCAAGGCCACTACGTTCCAGTTTACTTCACTCATGGGACGGATCATCAAACAGATCGGCCCACTGACGGGAAAAACGCTTGTTTCCACCCATATTGACAGTTGGGAAACCGGCTCCCAGAATTGGACACCGACATTCCGTGCTGACTTCAAACGCCTGCGCGGTTATGACCTTCAGCCTTACCTGCCGGTGCTTACCGGGCAGGTGGTTGAGAGTCTGGAGGTATCGGAACGTTTTCTCTGGGATTTGCGTCAAACCGTTGGCGATTTGCTGGTGGAGAACTACGCCGGGGCCATGCGTGAGATTGCGGAGAAGCACGGCCTGCGGTTATCCATTGAAGGGTATGCCCGCGAACCTGCGAACGATCTGCGCTATGGCGGTCAGGCGGTTGAGCCAATGTCGGAATGCTGGTCGTGGGGACGCTTTGGAGCGAGCAGATTCGTTACCGAGATGACCTCCGCCGGGCACGTCTATGGCCACAACATCATCGGCCAGGAGACATTTACCGCCAATGCCGATGAAAAATGGCAGGGGTATCCCGCCGTGGTTAAAGATATCGGAGATTGGACTTTTTGTGAAGGAATCAACCGGTTTGTATTCCACCGCTATGCCATGCAACCCTGGACCAATCCGCACTACGCACCGGGCATGTCCATGGGGCCATACGGATTACATTATGAACGTACCCAAACCTGGTGGCATTTAACCAAACCTTGGCATGATTACGTGGCCCGCTGCCAATACCTGCTGCGGCAGGGGCATTTTGTCGCCGAGGTCTGCTACATGCAGGCAGAGGGTTCGCCACGGAATTTTTCTTCGCCGGACAATGGTCCTGGCAATCCACCCCGACGGCCCGGATACAACTACGATGGCTGCCCGGCCGATGCGGTGCTTACCCGCATGGAATATAAAGGCGGTTTTCTGACACTTCCTGGCGGAATGAAGTACCGCGTTCTGGTTTTGCTGGATTCGTCCACCATGACTCCGCCATTGCTGCGGAAAATTAAAAAGCTGGTCGATGCCGGCGCCACGGTCGTCGGTCCGCGTCCGCAAAAATCGCCGAGCTTGAGTAATTTTCCCCATTGCGATGATGAAGTCCAAAAACTCGCTGCCGAATTGTGGGGCACCGGCAAAATCATCACTGGAAAAACCGCCGCCCAGGTTCTGGCCGCGAAAGGCATTCAGCCTGATTTTGTCTGCGATCAACCCATGGTGCGCTGGACGCATCGTCGTACCGCCGACATGGATATTTATTTTGTGGCCAATGGCGAAGTCGCCGACAAGCTGCCATTTGCTGGAAAGTCCATGCTGGCGAATTGTGCATTCCGCACCACCGGTGTTCAACCGGAATTCTGGGATCCGGAAACCGGGAAGATATCACCGGTTACGGCGTATGAATCTTCTGAAGGCATGACCCATGTTCCGATTGCTTTCGAGCCGAAGGGATCGGTGTTTGTGGTGTTCCGCCATGGGAAGTCCGCCCAGGTAACAGAGGCCGTCCGAAGCATCAGCCATAATGGCAAAATGCTTCTCGCCGCTGGCGCGGCCTCTCCTCCGCATATCAAGATACTATCCGCCAGCTACGGTGTTCCCGGCCAGCCGAAGCATACACGCAACGTGACGGCTATCGTCCAGAAACTTGCCAACGAAGGTCGGGACAGTTTTCCGGTAGTGCAAATCGCCGCGATTGGGGGTGATCCGGATCCCGGCGTGGTCAAGACGCTCGATATTCACTACACGGTCAATGGACACAAAGGCCACATCCAATTGCAGGATGGCAGTTGGGTATCATTTGCCGAAGCCGGACCGGCGCATCACCGGATTGTTGCGCTGGAGGCGGAGACCAATGGCCACCTTAAGGCTATTGTCACAAAGCCGGGGAAATACGATTGCGTATTCGCTTCCGGCAAACAGTTTGCGATCAACGTCTCGGATGTTCCCAAGCCCGTTGCCAT
>JAJYGE010000035.1 GCA_021785155.1 Planctomycetota bacterium | reverse complement strand
TCTCAGCGGGATTGTGTTTAATTGTTACCGCGGCAATTTTTATCAAGCGGGAAAAATTTGCCCTGCCGGTTCCAGTGTCAGGGCAAACTCATATATAGCCAATGCCATGTGACGATTCATTTTTCCCGTATCTCCGGGGATAACGGATAACCCATGTGATCCAAGCGCTGCAGCGCGTCAATAACCAATGGCCCGAATTGCCATCCAAGGTGCTCCGACCGCATTCGCTTTATTGACACGGTCAGGTGAATCATCGAGGCGGTGCCCGACGAAGCGTCAACCAAGCTGATGGTCCATCCCAAAAGACCCGGAAGATTTGAGCCGCGCGTGCGCAAGCGCCGCCATTGGCTACAGTGTCATGACACGCCCAAGTGCCCTGGAACCGCTTCCATTGTCGTCCCCGATGATCGCGTCCGGGCGTCCTTGGCGTGGGGCCTGATGTTGATTAGAATGTGGTTTACAGCCGGAATTTTGTCGGCTGGTCATGGACTGGCTGGGCGGTACACATGCATCAACCCCTGAATTCCACAACAACACCGTCGACCGGGGAATTGGATTCGGAAAATCTGACAGTCAATTCGTCCGTGATCGTGCCACTGGCAGCCCGTTCGCCCGCGGCATGGTTGCGATTTGTGCTGATCTCGGGCTGCGGCCTGGCGGCGGACCTGTGGACCAAGCATCTGGCATTCGCACAACTGGGTTACGGCCCCGGATCGCGGCATGTCGTGCTGATCCCTGATGTTTTACAACTTCGGACCACCCTTAACCCGGGAGCGGTCTTTGGCGTCGGGCCGGGCCTTGCTCCACTTTTCATCCTCATCAGTCTCGTGGCCATCGGGTTTGTCATTTATGTTTTTATGAATACCCAGCGCAACCAATGGGTGATGCAGATTGCGCTGGGGCTGATTCTGGCGGGTGCCATGGGCAATCTTTATGACCGTGCTTTTAATCACGGAAAAGTGCGCGACTTTATTTTATTGCACTATTGGCCCTGGATATTTAATCTGGCCGATGCGATGTTGTGCATTGGTGTGCCGCTGCTGATTGTCTGCTGGCTGTTTCAGGGATCGCGGATGCACAGATGCTCCAACAGCCAGGCGTAATATTGTGTATCAATAAAATGGATGCTGGAACAGCGCTTTGAGGTGACGATCAATGATGGATACAAATTACCCTGTGGAGATCGTAATTGGCCTGTTCGTGTTGCTGGGATTGGTTTATCTGGCCCGTCATCAGCCTCCCGCCCGCCTGCCCAAGACGCAACAGGCGGTTGAGCATGTGGTGCCAATGGCAGTTCCGGCACCCGGCGGAAAATAACCATGAAAGTTGAAACGCGAATGAAAAATATGTCATGGTCTATTGCCGAACTTGCTGAACGCATGGAGCGTAAACAGGCGGTCGTGGGCGTCATCGGCCTGGGATACGTCGGCCTGCCGCTGGTGAAGGCGTTTTCGGACGCCGGGTTTACCACCATCGGCTTTGATGTGGATCGGGCCAAGATCCGCATGTTGGAAGCCGGCAAAAGCTACATTCGCCATATTTCTCCGGCCACCATCCGAAATCTTGTGCGCGACGGACGATTCTCCGCCACTGTTGATTTTGACCGCATGTCGCATTGCGACGCGCTGATTATCTGTGTCCCCACCCCGCTGACCGTCAACCGCGAGCCGGATATGCAGTATGTCGCCGGAACCGCCGCCGCCATTGCCGCGCGCTTACGCCGCGGTCAACTGATTATCCTTGAATCCACGACCTATCCCGGCACCACCCGGGAAGTTGTTCTGCCTGTGCTGCAAGCCGGTGGATTAAAATGCGGAAAAGATTTTCTACTGGCCTATTCTCCGGAACGTGAAGATCCGGGCCGCAAGGATTTCCAGACTGTGGATATCCCGAAAGTTGTCGGCGGTATGGATGCCGGCTCGCTGCAAGCCGCCTGCGCTCTGTATGGTCAGGCTGTAAAGACCGTTGTGCCCGTCGAGAGTTGTGAGATTGCCGAGGCCGGAAAAATTCTGGAAAACTGCTACCGCTGCATCAACATTGCCATGATTAATGAATTGAAAATTATTTTTGATCGCATGGGTATTGATGTCTGGAAAGTTATTGCCGCCGCCAAAACCAAGCCGTTCGGATTTGAGGCGTTTTATCCCGGTCCGGGCCTCGGCGGCCACTGCATTCCCATTGATCCCTTTTACCTTAGCTGGAAAGCCAAACAGTATGATGTCACCGCCCGTTTCATTGAATTGGCGGGCGAGCTGAATACCGCCATGCCTTATTACGTCATGGGCAAAGTTGCGGAATCCCTCAATGATGTTGGCCGGGCCATACGCGGTGCACGGATTCTGGTGCTGGGACTGGCCTACAAAAAAGATGTCGATGATCTGCGTGAATCACCTTCGGTGGTGCTCATTGAACAACTTAAAGACCGCGGTGCGCGTGTGGATTACAATGACCCGTTTATCCCGCGCACCCATGCTCAGCGACAGCATGATCTGAAAATGAAATCCATCCCGCTGACGGCCCGGAATCTCAAACGCTATGATCTCGTGCTGATCGCCACAGATCACTCAGTTTATGACTGGCGCTTCATCGTGCGGCACGCCCGACGGATTGTGGACACCCGCAACGCCACCGTCGGCATCCGCGCCAGGCTCGGTAAAATCACCCGGGCATAACACACATGGCCGTCCTGGCCGCGTTCTGTTCGCTCATCTGCGTCATCTGACTGACCGCGTATAAGGCGTTTTGGTTGCCGATCCGAAGATTCAGGCTTCCATTGGCCCCGGAATCAGCAGTTCGGATATCCGGCGGTAGTGGTAGCCGCAGATTACCAGTTGAATGGCCAATGGCAAATTCCGTGGTCGGTGCAGGCTTGTCCAGAGCAGCATTCTCCAGTAATGAAATCGCTCCTTGCCTACAAACCCCAGTCGC
>JAJYGE010000496.1 GCA_021785155.1 Planctomycetota bacterium | reverse complement strand
CGCGGTGCAAGCACACGCGGCTAAACGGTGTGGGGTGTACCGGTACGCTGGTTTGGATGTATTGCCACACCCCATGAACACCCGGGCCTGGCGTTGTGACTGATTTTAGGCCAATCGACCCGTAATGACGGAGGGAACAGGGCTCTAACATTGGGCTTCACCTCGGGAAAGAGAAAGATTTCGGCCGCCGATATCCGCCTCAAATATATGGCATTTCGTCATGGCGATAAAAAACGTCGCTGATGATTGCGGACGAATCTCCGTGAGATGCTGGGCATCGGTGCGGCAAACCATCTGCGGCTGATTTGGAAGTGTAAAGTAAACATCGACTTTATCACCCAGCGGCTCAATGACGCTGATCGTCCCGCGAATGCCGTTGTGTTCTCCGTTGAATTGGCCTTCCTGACAAAGTGACAGGGACTCCGGACGAACGCCAAGAATCAGCGGACCGTCGGGCCGTGTTGCAAGTTTTTCCAGCATTTTTTCCGGCAGACGGACGGTTTGGTGGCCCAGAACAAAATCCCGACCATTTTGAAGATTCCCCGTAAAAAAATTCATCGGCGGTGTGCCGACAAAAGATGCAACGAACCGATTCACCGGTCTTTCATATACCTCCAGCGGCGGGGCGCACTGTTGAATCAGTCCGTCCTTCATGACCACAATACGATCACCAAGGGTCATGGCCTCTTCCTGATCATGCGTAACGTAGATCGTGGTGGTTTGCAGCCGCAGGTGCAATTTTTTTATTTCAGAGCGGGTCTCCACCCGCAGTTTCGCATCCAGATTGGACAGCGGTTCGTCAAAGAGAAAGGCTTTGGGATTGCGGACAATGGCCCGGCCCACCGCCACGCGCTGGCGCTGCCCGCCGGAAAGTGCCTTGGGTTTGCGTTGAAGATAATCGGTAAGACCCAAAATAGCCGCAGCCTCGCGCACGCGCTGGTCAATAAGCTCTTTGGTCAGGCGCAATTCACGCCGGCGCAGGTGTAATGAAAAGGCCATGTTTTTATATACACTCATGTGCGGATATAGCGCATAGTTCTGGAAAACCATGGCAATGTCGCGATCTTTGGGGGCGACATTGTTGACAATCCTTCCATCAATGCTCAAAGTTCCCTCGGAAATTTCCTCCAGTCCCGCCACCATGCGTAACGTGGTCGTCTTCCCGCAGCCGGACGGTCCGACCAGTACGACAAACTCCCGATCCTTAATGGTCAGGTCAATGCTGTCAACCGCCCGCACGCCTCCGGGATAGATTTTGGAAACCGCTTTAAGTTCGACGGTAGCCATTTTATGAAGGTGCTCCTCCCGCAGCCCGACACCGGGCGCAACGGCCCACGGTGTGCGGTTCCGCACGGGCATTCAAAACCATCAGCGCCTGTATCATCGGTAAAATCGGCTGAAAGTTCAACGGTCCCAACAATTTCCGAGAATTTTATGGGTTTCATAATCGCTGCCATATCCGCATATTCGGACCGAAGAAAAAATTCTTCCCGGAAACCGCCCCGAGTGACGGCCCGGAAGCCGGACGGGTTCTCAGGCGACGGCGGGACAAATCTTTATTATAATGCACCCGGACGGACAGATTTGGCTGTGTATGGCCGAATCGAAAACGGCGGAGGTAGTCGTTATGGAATGGGTTGTAACCTTACGCCGAAGGAGCATCTGGAATGTCTACAATTCACAAGTTTGTGGTGGTGCCGGCGATGCCGGAAAAACTCGCGGCATTGCACGAGTTGGCTTATAACCTCTGGTCGCTTTGGAATTATGAAGCGGCAAGTTTATTCAATCGTCTGGATCCGGATTTATGGGAAGCCACCGGCCATAATCCGGTGCGGCTGCTGAATCTTATCGGGCAGGATAAATTGCACGCCGCTTCGGAAGATGAAGGATTTCTGGCCCATCTCAACCGCATTACCTCCGATCTGAAATCCTACATGCAGCAGAGCACCTGGTTTAGACAGCGGTATCCGGAGCGCAAGCCGGTCATTGCGTATTTCTCCGCGGAGTTCGGCCTGCATGAATCGCTGCCCATTTATTCCGGCGGTCTGGGTGTGCTGTCCGGCGATCACCTCAAAAGTGCCAGCGATCTGGGTATTCCGCTGGTGGCGGTGGGCCTGCTGTATCGGGAGGGATATTTCCATCAGTATCTCAATTCTGACGGCTGGCAGCAGGAATTAAATCCGGAAAATGATTTTTTCTCCATGAGCCTCGCGCAGGTAAAAAATAGCGACGGTCAGCAGGCGATCATCTCCGTGGATTATCCCGATGGCACTGTTCGCGCGGCGGTCTGGCGGGTACAGGTGGGCCGCGTCACGCTGTATCTCATGGACTGCAATCTCGAAATCAACCGCCCGCACGATCGGGACATCACGGCCCGGCTTTATGGCGGTGATCATGAAATGCGCATCCGGCAGGAAATAATGCTGGGCATCGGTGGACTGCGGGCACTGGGGGCCGCGGGCATTACGCCCACGGTTTGCCACATGAACGAGGGGCATTCAGCCTTCCTGGCGCTGGAGCGCTGCCGGGTGCTCATGGAACAGGAAAAGCTTACCTTTGCGGAAGCCCGGGAAATGGTTGCCGCCAGCAATGTCTTTACCACCCATACTCCCGTACCGGCGGGCAACGACGCATTTCACCGCGATCTGATCGAAAAATATTTCAAGAATTATTGCCCTAAACTCGGAATCAGCGTTGATGAACTCATGGCCATGGGACGCGTGAATCCTCTTGATAATAATGAGTTCTTCGGCGTTACCGTGCTGGCGTTGCGAATGGCGTGGCACGCCAATGGTGTCAGTGAACTCCATGGTCAGGTATCGCGCCGCATGTGGCAGCGCATCTGGCCGGAGATTCCAGCCCCCGAAGTGCCCATTGCGCATATTACCAATGGTGTTCATACCCAATCATGGCTTGGTGAAGGCTTCGCACGCTTATACCAGGAATATCTGGGGGCCAACTGGACCGATCGTCCCGCCGATCACAGCATCTGGGGGCGGACTGATAAAATTCCGGACGTGGAATTGTGGCGAATTCATGAACGCCGCAAGGAACGTCTTATTCTTTTTGTGCGCCAACGTCTGCGGCAGCAATTGATGCGACGCGGCCAATCGGCACTCGATGTTCAGCGCGTGGATGAAATTTTGGATTCCAAATCACTGATTATCGGATTTGCCCGTCGCTTCGCCACGTATAAGCGGGCCACATTGCTGTTCCGTAATTCAGAGCGGCTGATCAAAATGATCAAGGATACCAATCAGCCCGTGCAGTTTGTTTTTGCCGGTAAAGCCCACCCGCGTGATGATGGCGGAAAACGCTTCATTCAGGAAATAATTCACTTCTGCCGGCGCGAAGATGTGCGCCCGCGCATGGTATTTCTCGAAGATTATGACATTGATGTCGCGCGGTATCTTACCCAGGGCGTTGATGTATGGCTTAATACGCCGCGTCGGCCCATGGAGGCTTCCGGAACCAGCGGCATGAAAGCCGCCATCAACGGTGCTTTGAATCTCAGTATTCTTGATGGCTGGTGGTGTGAAGCCTATGCCGAGGATAACGGCTTTGCCATTGGTGCCGGTGAAGATTACAACGACGATGAGTATCAGGATGAAATGGAAAGCCGGAAACTCTTTGACCTCCTGGAGCGCGTGGTTATACCGTTGTACTATGACCGGAGTCTGGATGGATTGCCGCGGAACTGGATTAAGCGGATGAAAAATTCCATCCGCACCATTTGCCCCGTCTACAACACCAACCGCATGGTGCAGAATTATTCGGAAATGTTTTATCTGCCCGCGCATGATCTGTTTATGAAGCTCATGGAAGGCCACGGTGCCGGGGCCGCGGCACTGGCGCAATGGAAACAGCGGGTCGCACAGTATTGGGATCTTGTGAAGGTGCGGAATGTGGAATCCCCCGGTGTCGGCACCGTCCGGGCCGGCGAGAGTGTCAAAGTCTTCGCCACCATTGAATTGGGAAGCTTGTCCGCCGATAACGTGCGCGTGGAGCTTTACTTCGGTTCGCTGGATGCGTTCGGCAATATCCAAAATGCCCGCGTGCATGAAATGGCCCTGGGCACAACTGTGGAACCCGGTGTATTTCAGTATGTCGGTGCCATCAGCGCCGGTGCCTGCGGCCAGCAGGGCTATGCGGTTCGCGTGTTGCCCAATCATCCCAATATTGCATTGCGCTTTGAACCTGGCCTGGTGCGCTGGGGGTAAAAGCGACTTCGCACGGTCATCACGGCGTATTGAGGCAGCGCGGCAAAATAACTTGAGCCTTCCGGCTGGTTCTTTTGCCCTCGATTGTGATCGGGACGTTGCTTGCTGATTATCCCGACTCGGGGCCTGTCGATTTAACCCTGTTTTGTGCGACTCCACCCCCATTTTTAGAGCGCCACGGCCAGTTGCAAGGAAGATTTTTGATTAAATCAACACGCTCCTCGTCGGGACGGATATGCGCCTTGCAAGCGGCTGGCTGGCGGTCAAAATGCGTGGGCCATACTGGGTCAACTTCTTTTGTCGCGATGCCGATGGAACCAGGCCTGAATAACTTCCCCAATTCCGATACGCCGCGATCTCGATACGTGGAACACGGAACGCTCTATTTCACATGGCCGTCGGCTTGCCGGTGGTGGTATATTCCGTGGAATGGACGATTCGACCGCAGCGCCTATCGGTCGACAGCCATAACCCATTACGCCGCGGAGCGCTCTGCGGTTGCTTCGCTCTGCCAATGCTGTTGGTCGGGGGTGGTGGTACCAGGTTGATAGCGATTCGCCAGCAGGGCCTCAATAATGCCCAAAATCATCACCAGCGCCAGAACACCCGGCATCAGCGAACTTCCCTGGCTGGATTTGGCCAGCTCTTTCATCAATTCACCGGCGGTTGAGGCAATAAAAACAACCTGTTTTTTGGGGGCTTCTTTCGCCAGCACCGCGGCGCTGGTGGGGTGAAGGTCGGCCTCGTCCGATGGGACATTAACGACAAATTCACCGGAATATTTTCCGTTAAAACTTTGCCAGGTATAAACGCCCGTCCGCTGGGCCGCATCGAATCGCCAGACCAGGCGTCCGTCCGATGTACGCGACGATGCCACATTCACCGCCGTGTGCGATCCCGGAGCGGTTACATTAATGGACAAACCGGGATCATGAACAGGCAGGTGAATATGAACGGCCCGGCCCGGTGTATAGGATGTGGTGCCGGCGCTGGCCGCGGCATTGCCCAATGCGATACGCACCATCATCGGCAAAAACGCGCTGGTCGCGGCCATGTTGGTCCAGCCTCCGCCGGGGGCGGATAAAAATGTATACACCCGTCCATGTCCCAGTGAATGTTGCACCAGAAACAGGGCATCATCATGCAGACGTGATAATACTTTTCCGATCACCGGCGAATTGCCCGGTAAATTCCACCGTCCCACCACGACGATATGCTCGAACGGTCCCTGATTGTGAAACAACCCCGCAAAAATATGACTCTTTACATCCACCCAATTCACCGCCGCTCCCGTCGTGCTGGTGATCGGACCGGAAATTTCTCCCGGTAACAACTGCAACGTCCCGGCCGCCACGGTGTTGTAATTCTGCGAATCCACCGCCGGGCCGAGAAGCCAGCAGAGCCGTCCGCCCTCCATGACAAAGCGATGTAATTTCCGCGCCGCCGCCATGGTAAATTGTGGGACATCACATACAAACACCGCCGCGTAGCGGGAAAGACGCGTTGCCGCCAGGCGGGTATAGGGTCGGTAGGCGGGTTGAATACTCCACAGCGGCTGCTTGCCGCCCGGGGGCCCGGATACGGAAAAAGGCGCCAGCGCCGCATCAACATAAAAAGCGCTCGATGACCCGGTCAGCCCCGGCTGATTACCGACAACCAAAACTCGGATTTTTCTTTTTACCTTCAAAAACAGGCGGCGGTGATCACCCCATGGCATGGTATGACTGCTGTCTAGTTCCGTCAGTGTGAAGCGGTGCAGGCCCGGCGCTGTAAGCTGATACGCCATTCGGACCTCCGCGCGGCTTGATGCGGTGCCGGCCGGACCAAGTGTGGCGCGGGCTTGCGCATGGGCGGCTTTCTGTCCGTCAATATTCAGGCCAAATCGCGGTGCTACCGCGGTGGCACCATTATTTATGACCGTTGCGCGAAAGCGCACCGTTGCTCCCACCACCGCGGCTCCGTGGCGAATGCCCCAATGCGCGATGGCCACATCATCTGGCGTACCAATGGCCTGCGGCATGAGCACCAGTTGAATGCCCGATACGCTTTTGAGTGCCGAAAACATTCCTGTATCCGAAGCCGCAGGGCCGGCAAAATCCGAAATAATAATCAACATTCGGTTGGGGCGCACGGAGTTCTTCAGCATACGCACGGCTTTGGTGATCAGTTGCTCCATCGGCAAAGCCCGGCCGACACTTTTTATTTCACTGAGCCGGGATATCTGGGCCACACGATCAGCGCCAAGGTGATCCGGCACGGGGTTGTTACCCGGGTTGGTCAACAGCACCGCCATGCGAATGGGCATGAGGCTTTGCCCCAAAATATTACGTGTCAGGGCGATGGCGGTTTGCAGACGGGTATGTGTACCGTCATGAATAAGCATGGATTGCGAATTATCCAGGATAATCACGCAAGCCGTGGATTCACCATTGGAAAATGTACCGACATTCGGAAACAGACTATCGGTCCCCAGACCAAATATAGCAGTGGCGGTGGCGACAAGGCCCAAAAGCATCAGCACCAATGGCCAGAGAATTCCGGCACGTCGCGGTGGCGGTGGGGTGGAAGATGCTGTTGGAAAGGATCCCGGGACTCCCGGCGCTGCGGCTTGCCGGGACTGATCCAGCGCATTACTTAACACAACCGCCATCAATGCCAGCACCGCAATGCCACCCAGCAGCAAAAGCAGCATGCCATAAGCGGCAAACGGTGATCCGCCATGCACCAGCGGCCCGGCGACAGCCATGGCGATCAGAGCGAATACCGCCATACGCAACAGCAGCAGCAGAAACTGCCGCACCTGCCGTTTACGGGAAGTTTTCTGCGCGGTAACGCGGAGAAAGCGCAGTGTGGGAAACCGCACAATCGGCGATCGTACCCGATTCAAAAGATGCAGCGCCACCGGGATACCCGCGGCCAGCAGGCCCAGCAGCATCACCGGATCGGAGAAATTCATGGCTGCCAACGGCAATTCATTCATGCACAACCCTTTACACGCTTATCGACCGTCAGCGGCGCGCGGTGCGCCGCAACAGTTCACGGATTTGCGCATCCCATGGCACATCCGTGAAGGCGGTGACGTAATCAATGCGGGATTGACCACATCGCTTTTTAATTAAATCAAGAAAGTCCTGCACTTCCCTGCGATAATCATCCCGAATGAGCTTGGGATCAATCTGCAGGCGGGTGCCGTCCTCCATATCTTCAAAGGTGACGGGGCGGTTATAGGTCAGTTCCATTTCCGCACGGTCCAATACCTGCATCAGCACAAGCTGATGCCGGGCGTGCCGCAGATGCTGCAGGGCGCTGGTAATTTTTACCGGATCATCAAATAAATCGCTGATGACAATCACCAGACCGCGGCGTGGAATTTTGTTGGCCAGCAGATGCAGCGTTCCGGAAATATCGGTTTCCCGGCTGGGCGAAAGTTTTTCCAGACTTACAAAAATATGATCCAGATGCGAGGGGCCGTTGCTTTGGGGAATTTCCAGGCGGATGGTGTTGTCAAACGCGACCAGCCCCACCATATCCTGCTGATTGGAAAGCATGTAGGACAACGATGCCGCCAGCACCGCGCCGTATTCAAACTTGGTGACCGCCTGCAGTTTTTTACCCTGTGGGTCAGTGAGGGTGGCGGTGCCAAAATTCATCGACGCCGAGGTATCCAGGCAAATCGTGGCCCGCAGATTGGTTTCCTGCTCATATTGCTTGATGTAGTAGCGGTCTGTCTTGGCCAGCACGGTCCAGTCCAAATGCTTGATCTCATCGCCCGGCACATATTCCCGGTGCTCGGCAAATTCAATGGAGAATCCTTTGTGCGGGCTTTTGTGCATACCGGCGTATACGCCTTCCACCACCCCTCGCACCATGAGTTCCATGCGCCGCAACTGGGCCGCCTGGGATGGCTTGAAAAACCGGTATTGATAACTGGGCATACTTACAAATCCATCTCTATGCCGGAGCCGTGCCGGCGGTCAGCCAGGTTATGGCCATTGATCCGTATTGTAACTCACGAGCTACCCGCGTGCCCAATGTCATGGCTTTTAGAGAAACTTCCGTCGGATGCCGGAGAATAATCAGCGATTCCGGAGCCATCCACTCCGTCACCCGCCCAACCAGGTCATCAACGCGGCTTCGCCCTTCCGGCGTTTCAACATGGGCATACGGCGGATCAATAAACGCCAGCCCCAGTTTTTGGCCACCCAATTTTCCCGCCAGGTCCGCCGCGCCGCAATGATACGCGTCCACCGCCAACACATCGCTCACGGCTTCAACGCGCAAAGCCTTAATATTGTTGTGAAGTCCATCCAGGGCATTGCGATCCCGCTCCACAAATATCACGCGCGACGCCCCGCGCGATAAACATTCCAGCCCCAGGCTGCCGGTGCCGGAAAAACAATCCAGAACGATGGCATCCGGGATCGTCACCGCGCAGGACAGAGCGTCAAATAATGATTGCTTGGCCCGATCGGTGATTGGCCGCGTGGTCATGGAATCCGGCCCGATGAGCCGACGTGTTCGGAATGTTCCAGCGATGATCCGCATTTCTTGTGTTGTAACCTCTCATTATTGTCGCGGGGCCATTAAAACCATCTTTTGTGCCCAAAAATATCGGTCAATGAGGTGTTCCGCAAGCAGGTTCCGCTGATTGAGCAATTCTTGTGCGGCCAACCGATCCGGTGGAACGCCATTGAGTTGAACCTTCACGTTTATTAACTTCCCATTCCGTATCAACAACAGCGTGATCGTGGTTCCGGGCTGAAATTGCTGAATCTGTGCGCGGAAAGCCGCGGCAGTATCAAACGCTGGAAGGCTATGGCCATTAATCCCGATGATCAGGTCATTTTCGCGCAGGTCCAAACCGCCGGGAAAACCAGCCACTGTCCGCACCACCGCAACGGCGGGGATCCATTCGGGTTTTCCGTGGTGGCGCAATTCCAGATCCTGAGCAATAAACTCAATGCCGATAAAAGATGTGCCGTGATGCAACCAGTTAAATTGCCGCAGATACAATTGCAGACAAATCCGTAACAGCCGATTGCGCTGTTCCGGGTTTGTCGCTTTCACCATCGCGGCGGCAAGCTGCGGCAAAATAAAGCCCGGCGTGGACAGCAACTTCCGCTCGGCCTTTCGACGTGTGGCCCAATGATCCGATGCCAATGCGGTAATTTTTTCCGCGATGCGCTGTTGCACGGCTGTGCGCAGGTGCAATGGCGCATCATCCGCCACGGCTGTTGCGCGGGCCATACGTCCACTGCCCATGCCGGCCAGAAATATGGCCACACCGCACAGCCAGCATGGGGTATGGCGTGCAATCAGAAAGGATTTTTGAGCCCCCATTAAAAGATCTCCAAACATTTACCGCTTAGGGCTAGGGCCAGCATAACTCCGCGGCATTCACACAGGCCCGATCGCAATCGGGATGGAACCCCGCGGGCATTTGGCTGGTGCGGTGGCGAAAACTCCGAAGCTGATCATGCACGGGTCCTCAGCCATGTACCAGTTTAAGCATCCAGTATGCCACCGGAGCGGCCAACACGGCGGAATCCAGCATATCCAGCACGCCACCAAAGCCCGGCACAATGCCGGAATCTTTTACACCCGCGTCACGCTTGAGCAGACTTTCCAGCAAATCACCGAGTTGTCCCGCCGCCCCCAGCACCATGCCCGCCAATAACCCTTCCCACCATGCGAACTCGGGCGAGAAATGCGACAGCAACAAGCCGATCAGGGCCGCCGCCGCCAGGCCGCTCAAAAATCCCTCCCAGGTCTTACCCGGAGAAAGCCATGCGATGAGCTTATGCTTTCCCAGCCACCGCCCCACACCATACGCTCCCATGTCCGCACCTTTTACCATCAGCAAAATGGACACCACCATCCCCGCCGAATGCGTCAATCGAATCGGCAGAAAAAATCCCGGCATCACACCCAGATACACAATGGCCAAAAGGGATCCGCCCGCCGAAGCCATGGCACCATCAATTTTCTGATTGCGGCTGTACATGACCACCGCCCCCACGAGTCCCAGCGCCAAAACGGTCGGCACAAGATAATGCGGTTTAACGGTATGAAACCACCAGGCGACGCGCACCGCAATAGGGTTGGCACCTTTTGGATTATCCAACAGTATTTGCGAAAGCTGCTCCAACCAGGGCCACAACATACATAAGATGGAAGCCGTTACGCATACCCGCATGGATATCGTCACGCCCTCGGACTGCAAAAGACGCCGCATTTCCGCAGTGGCCAGTGGGATAATACAAATCAGGCTTAAGGCCATGAGCGTTCCGGGTGGAAAGGACATGGCCCGCGCGGGCCAGCCCGCCGACAGCGTCTGATCAAAATAGAACATGGTCAAAAGAATGGCCCCGAAGAGCAGGCCGTAAATCAGACGCAATTTGAACATATCGGCAGCATCCGTAAAACGGAATCATGGTAAGGATACTACGCCCCGGCGTAAATGGCGCAAATAAATTCGGGGGTGCAGGCTTGGCGTCGGTACTTGATCCAGCCAGCAAAATCTTCTATCATGGCGTTTCAAATGTTTTGTTACAACCCTCGGGGTGTCATGCTATGGCCAATCGTTTTCCTGTCTACTTCCTAGGCATTGCGTTGTTTTTTTCCACAGTAACGGATTGCTTAATGCCGAGGGCCACTGCCGCACCACCGCACGTCACCGCCGGCACCTCGCAGTCCCCATCTACTGAGATGCAACGCATTCATGGCTTGGTCGGGCAACTGGATTCCTCGCACGCAGGCGCTGCCATCCGTCAGCTCCTCGCATTACCGCCTACGGATCTTATGCTTCTCTCGCGCGAACTCGCCGAAAAAGGATTATCTCCCAGTTCGCACACCGCGTTAGCGACGGCAATTACCCGGGTCCAGCAAAGAGCCGTCACTAAGGCCCGACGGCGGCGGCGCTATCGCTGGTATGTGGCACAAACGCTTCACGCCTACCGGCGAATCGGGGACCACAATCCGAAATGGGACATGTCTGCACAGAAGGCATTGCTGCTTTTTTCAAAACAGGAGGCCACGCCCGCATTTGATCTTCGGAACGCTTTTGTTTCCTATGGGTTGGATAGGGAACGGATTCGCGCGGTCTACGAAGCCCTCATGGCCATGCGAAAAGGTTGCCGCGACCCACTGATCGATCTGATTGCAGATCGCTCGCCGTTCTGGAAGAAACGCCATCGCCTATGGCCGATTCACCGCAACATTCAAGCTGATATCCACGCACTTCTCGTGAGCCAATATCCGGCACCGATCAAACTGGAATTTATCACCGCCATGGCCATCCGTTGCGCTGCGGAGTCCAACTGGAGAACTGCTGCCGCGTATGCGCGCGAAGATTTGGGATTAATGCCGGAAGTCGTCCGTCATCCGGGTGTGCCCATCAGCGTTTTGACATCAGAAATAGGAGCGAATTTTCAATGCCTCGCCGGCCCATCTGGGGGGCCACTTTCATGGCATCTGGCCAGTACGGAAATTCTCAGCGCAATAAAGGCCAAAGACCGCTCCCATCATCTGCAATACGTGTACTTATACCTCAAGGGATTCTCGCTGGTTCAATGGGCATGGCGGGCGAGGCGAAATGGCTATGCTCACCAAGTTACGCCTACCGGTGCACGACTTTTTACGCAGCGGTTGACGGCTGCACGCACCGCCCTGCGAGAGGCGTACCAGTTGTCCCCGCGACAGCCGGAAGCTCCGCTGGAAATGATGACGGTCAACCTCGGCTTGGGCCATCCCAAACAAATCGTCACCTGGTTCAAGCGTACCATGAAGGCCGATCCCGACAACTACATGGCTTGCGATTCCATGCTATGGGCACTTCACCGGCGATGGTACGGCAGTGCTGCGTCGATGTACGCTTTCGGAAAGTGGTGCGTCCGTTACGGCCACTGGAAATCCAGAATTCCGTTTCTCGCGCTGCACGCTTTATTCACGCTTGAAGCTAACCGCCGGTATCCCAAGTTATGGGGATCTCCCAATATCGCGTATATCGTCATTGGCCATGGATTCTGGCGTAATCCGCGGGTGTGGAAGACGCTACATCTGGTATTCGATGAATATTACCACCGCTGCCCGAAGTCGGTCTATCATCTTGGGTTGTACATATTCCTATGCATGTGGGCGGATAAGTGGAAGAATGTGTTGGATCGCCTGGCCTGGTATCATCACACACCACGAAATCCGCAGGTAGATAAGGTCGTCGAGAAATTCTATTTCGGCTACATTCCTGAGCCGGGATATTACCCGCTGGCTGTTTATGAAGGCCAGAACGCGGTCCCCTGGTATTTCTCACTCACCAATTACTCTCTGGACGAAATATATCGCGAGGCCAAGATCCGCATTGCGCACACCCAAACCACATTATCCTGGGCAGAGCGCAGCGAGATACGACACCCCCGGTATGTGAAATGGGCCGCCCATATCACAATCCGCGTTAAAAAAAATGCGCTTGGCACGGCCCCACAATGGGCGCACGCATTTGGGCAGGCGATGCGCGAAGAACGGCATTTACTGGTCCAACCGGGCGATGACCGTGGAAATCAGCGCGATCTTATGGTACAGGCCGCCAAGACTGCAATTGCTCTCGGATGCAGGTCTCCGCTGCTGCTTTACTTCGAGGCACGCAATGCAATGGCCATCACCGGTCCGGACGCGATCGGCAGAAAGGCCGAGATTGCTGCCGCGCGGGAGTTGTTGGCTGGCCGGTTCCCTTTGGCCGATCAATTTATGGCCGCCCTTACCGCCGCGCGGGCTGCCGAGGCCCTGCAATCCCGGAAAGACGCCGGTACTGCTGCCGCCATGATCGTGGCAGCCACGCGACTGCTGCCCAAATTTGTAGGCGACAAGAATATTCCCATCGCCTTCCGCGTTGCGGAGTGCCGTAAATTGTGGATGGCCGATGCAGCCAATGGGAAAACGCTGGTAAGGGCCAACACCGCGCTTGAGCCACTGCTTGCCGAGGGCCACACCCCGCCGATTCTGGTCGCGCTGGTTGAGGCGTGGCAGGCGGAAAAAGTTGCGGTAGACCTCTTGGGTGGGTCCGGACTCAATGCCGTCCGCCGCTTGTCCCCTGGCAAGGCCCGAACTTTTCTCGCCGATTTGCACAAATCGCTGGCGATGTATCACATGGCCTGGTTGATGAACCCGGATTGCACGATTGCCACCAACGGCGCGCTGACTGCACAACTTTGGATTAATGTGCGTACCAAGCAGCCTTGGGCAATCTGGCCATTTTACTCCAATTGGTTCATCCGGGCGTTCAATGCCAATCCACACAATATCGGCGCATTCTGCACAGCCATCCGATTCGAGGCCATGTGTGCTGATCCCTTTGATGGGGAGCACTATTGTGTTGACGATCAGTATATTTACCAAGTTTTGCATAACGCAATGTTTTTCCGGCCACCCTCCAGCAGGATGGCACTGGCAATGCTTTACGGCGCGCAGATCGTGCTAAATAATCCCGTAACCAATAAGGCAACGCATCAACTGCGCCCGGTAACCCTCTTGCAGGGTTTGCGTGTATGGAAACACCTCCAGCCGATAATGACCGCGTATTTTACTATCCATCCGCAAGATGAAAAGGCCCGCAGCTACTACGCCCGCCTTGCATGCGAGACGCATCACTGGAACACCGCCGAAGCTCAATTTCGTGCATTGGGGAGCCACGTCCGCATTCCAGTGTTTGGCGGACGGAAAATATATCGCAGATTGAAGGCAGAGGCGGCACGAATCACGATGCAATAGGCCCTTTACGCTGTACCGGCAGACTGGCCCAGATTTCTCTTTTTACAGTTTTTTGGAAAACTGTTCGTATCAGCGGCAACGTATACAACTGTGGGCCGATTTGGATTGGCCCGGGTTAGCCCAACCTTCGCACTTTGCGCCGTTTTTGGTGAAATAAAAACAATAATATGGCCGTGGCGCTGGTGCCAATGCGTTTTTGGTTGAGAAACAGGCTCTGGTACAGACCTACTTGGGAGGA
>JAJYGE010000407.1 GCA_021785155.1 Planctomycetota bacterium | reverse complement strand
CTCCAGAAATCTCACACTTGCCCCTTTGCATCGCATCTGCCGTGCCATCCGCCAAAACTGGCGCTGCGCGGTTATTTTGCCGATAAAAGTTATAGCAAGGTCTGTGTTGGAATCTTCCGGCAACGGCTTGTGACGCTGCTTGGCGGAGAGTCTCTTTGAATGGAACGGACAAGATGGGTATCGACCCTCGCACCATTTTTCTTGCGATTATGCTGATCTTGGCGGTTATGGGGCTGGCTCAACTGGCTTTCTACCGTTTGCGTCCGCAAGAGCATTGCTTCGGTTACTGGGGACTGGCCAATTTCGCCGCCTTGATCGCCAGTTTCCTGCTGTCATTCCGCGGAAGCATATCACCGCTGTTGTCGATCGCAACGGCCAACACGCTGATAGTAGTGGCGTGGGGGTGCTGCCTCGGTGGCTGCCGAGTATTTTCCGGACGCAGTCCAAAACTACTTCCACTGGCGGCTCTCGCCGCCGCAGTCTTTGCGGTTCTTGCGATACCCTCGCCAATAAGTGAACACCTTTCATACCGGATACTGGTTGTATCCTCCGCCTTTGATCTACTGGTTCTGGCCACAGGATTGGTGGTTTTTGATATCGCATGGCGGGAACAGCTTTCAGGCGCGTGGATTGCGACGCTGCTGGCGGCGGGTGTTGCGGCGATGATTGTGGTGCGCGGTTGCTGGGCTGCCGTGGCAATGCGGCCGGGAATATTTTTGACACAGCACGATTTGGGAGCTCTGCTGTTGCCGTCGATAGTTGTCGTGCTGGCGTGGAATTTGAGCTTAACGCTTATGGTCGCCGAACGAATGCGGAATATGCTCATTGGGGCCGCCAACCGGGATGAACTCACAGAGGTACTCAATCGGCGTGGATTTCAAACCGCGTTGTGGCGAATCATGCGGCAGAAGAACGAAGCGTCACCAGGCGCTGTGATTTTAATAGATCTTGATTATCTCAAAGCCACCAATGATACGCTCGGGCACGCGGCCGGAGATCGCCTGCTGCGGTGCCTGGCCGAGGCGGTCAACGCGCAATTACGCTCCGGCGACGCAATTGGCCGCATGGGCGGCGATGAATTTGCCGTGGTGCTCGCCGGGGTTGACGGTGCGCAGGCGGTGGAAATTGCCGAGCGGCTGCGTGCCAATTACGTGGCTGCCGCGGCCCTGATCTCGCCTGAACTCCACCCGTCGATGAGTATGGGCATTGCAATGATCAGCGGCGAGGATAAGTCCATGAGCGAATTGATCGCACGGGCGGATAAGGCGTTGTACAAGGCGAAGGCTGCGGGACGTGGCCGGGCGGTTGCATGGTCGCAGCTCGGCGATGTTCCTGTCGAATTACAATGTGTCGGATAGGACCCTGGCCAGAAAACGCATGCCATTGCATTACCGGCTCTGATTCTTGGCCGCAGTGAATTGAGTACTGAGACTCTCGGCGCTCCGCGATTAACAAGACCCCTCGCGTCGCACCGCTTAAAACGCGTGGAGCGCTACGGCGTTGCTTTTGTTATAGCGGCGGCCGTGCCTCCCCCGCGAGTACCCGGTAGAATCGGAGAACTATACACAAATCGGCGAGGTGCTTGCACTGATGGATGAACCATTTTACTTCACTTATCAGCAAAATCCGAACGAAGTGGCGGAACCATTTACAAAATGCGCGGATAAAGCCATTCTGAAAGGCTTGGATTACTGGCGCAAGAGCATCGGAGCTTGATAGGCGAAAATACTTCGGCGATGGTGTAAAATAGGGGCATGTTTACGGGCCTCATACAAGCGTTGGGAACAATTCAGGCGGTGATGGATACGCCAAGTGGCCGGCGCATTGTCGTGGATGCCACAAACATGGGGCCTACTTCCTTTGAAGTTGGGGAAAGCATTGCGATATGCGGTGTATGCTTAAGCGTGGTGCGCATTGAACCGGGCCAGCGGCTGGAATTTGACGCGGTGCGTGAAACCCTGGGGGTTACAACGCTGGGCATAAAACATCCCGGCGATGCGGTCAATATGGAACGCTCCCTGCGGGCGGGGGATTTGCTGGGCGGCCATTTTGTGCAGGGGCATGTTGATGCGATGGCGGAAGTGGTCAAAGTTAATGCGGATCCAGGCGATTGGCGGATTTTTTTCTCCGTGCCGGATCCGTGCCGGGATATGATTGTCCCCAAGGGGAGTATTACCATTGATGGCGTCAGCATGACCATTGCCACGGTGGACCAAAGGACGTTCAGCGTGGCAGTTATTCCGCTGACCAGAGAGAAAACCACACTGGGATTGCTGAAACTCGGTAACAAGGTGAATATTGAATCAGATATTTTAACCCGCACAGTGGTGAATTATCTGAAAAATCTTGATCCGGCGGCACTTCAACGGATGCAAACCAATCCGGCGGACCGGATGATCGGGGCGACGCCATGACCGCCTACCTCCCCACCATTGGCATAACCATGGGCGACCCGGCGGGGGTGGGCGCCGAAGTGATTGTGAAGGCACTATCCGATCCGGAAATACGGAAAATGGGCCGGTTTGTGGTATTTGGTTTTAATGAACTCATGGCGTATTGCGCGGATCTGGCGGAGATTGAACCCTTCTGGTGGCGCGATCAGCATGAACGTTTACGCCCATACGACCATGATGTGGTGGTATTGGATTATGACGAATTTTCTTTCCTGGGAATGGATGTGCGGGCAGCCTCAAAGCAGGGTGGCCTGGCATCGATGAAATTTGTGACCGATGCCATTGAAGCGGCGCGAAAAAATCTTATTGACGCCATTGTCACCGGGCCGATCTGCAAGGAGAGCTGGAAACTCGCGGGCTATACGCGCTGGCCGGGGCACACAGAACTGCTGGCGGAAAAAACAAACTCTCGGCGCTATGCCATGATGTTCGCGGCCAATGCACCGGAAGCACCGGCGGGTGGATTACCGGTGGGAGCGACGGCGGCGGCGCATA
>JAJYGE010000276.1 GCA_021785155.1 Planctomycetota bacterium | reverse complement strand
TTTGCCGGACAGTATTGGATCATCATCGGGATTACCTCCGCTACCGTCCCGATTGCTACCGGCTGGAACGATTACCTTGCCGGGCGGGTATATCCCCGCTGAAAACTAACGCCTTATCACGGCGCACCGTTGATCGTTGCCATCCGTATCCGCGTGATCCGCGGTTTTCACCGCACAGCAGCGTGAATATGGAGTTCATTTTTTGAGCACACGCGTCAAAGCTTAGCCTGGGGGTGTGGCTTCGATTTCAGCCTGTGTGGGTTGGCGTTTGCCGGCGGGCTTGACCATGCGCAGCGTTTCGGGCGTGTTTTCCATGGATGGCTCATCGGCTGTGTTTGTCTGCACGCCGCGGGCCATGGCAATTACGCCGGTGCGGGCCAATTCACGAATGCCATAGGGCCGCACAAGTTCCACAAACGCATCAAGCTTGTCTTCTTCGCCGGAGAGTTCCACCATAATGGCCTGATGGCCCACATCCACCACGCGGCCCCGGAACAGATCAGCAAGTTCAATAATCTCGCTGCGGGTGCGCGGCGTTACGCCGAGCTTCACGAGCATAAGATCGCGTGAAACATAAGGGGAATCTTTATAATCGCGCACTTTCACCACGGTGACAATTTTGGCCAGTTGCTTCCGCACCTGATCGAGTGTGCGTTCATCGGCGATGACCACAATGGTCATGCGGGAAAGATTGGGATCTTCCGTACGGCCCACCACCAGAGAATCAATATTAAATCCACGCGCGGAGAACATGTTGGCCACATGCGAAAGCACGCCGGGTTCATTCATTACCAGTGCGGTTAAAATATGCCGCATAATTCATACTCCAATGCAAAAAATTGTTTTAAACCATTCATGTTTCCGCGCGGAATAATACAATCCGGCGCGGGCATAAACGGCAGCGTAAATCAACAGGATAAGGCGTTGAGCCGCTTCAGGCCAGCGTACCCATATCGCGGGCCATATTGGGTGGAGCGGATCCGACGATACCGAGTTCCATTTCATGAATGCCTTTACCGCTGGGCACCATAGGATAGACGTTTTCATCGGTTTCGCAGACGAAATCCACCACGCAGGGGCCGGGATGACGAATCATCTCATCGACAACTTTCTGCACATCCTCTTTCTTTTCACAGCGGATGCCGCGAATGCCGAAGCTTTCGGCCATGGCCGCAAAATCGGGATTGACCATTTCGGTGTTGCTGAATCTGCTGCCATAAAACATTTTCTGCCATTGCCGCACCATGCCCTGGAAATTGTTGTTGAGAATAGCCACTTTTACCGGCAGGTTATATTGGCGGATGGTCGCCAATTCCATGGCGGTCATGATAAACGACGCATCGCCGTCAATATCAATAACCAGTTCTTTGGGCCGGGCCACCTGCGCGCCGATGGCCGAAGGCAGGCCATAACCCATGGTTCCCAGGCCGCCGCTGGTGATCATGCTGCGGGGGATGCTCCAGCGGATAAACTGCGCCGCCCACATCTGATGCTGGCCCACGCCGGTGGTGAAAATAGCGTTGCCGGCGGTCGCTTTGTTGATCGCTTCGATAATCGCCTGGGGCTTGGCCAATGGAGAATCATCACGATACGCAAAGGGAAATTTGGCTTTCCATTGGGCTATTTGCTCCAGCCATTGCTGGCGCGGACGATGTTCAATATGCTGGATCATATCTTTGAGGCATAACCGCGCGTCGCCCACCACCGGCACATCCACTTTGACGCTCTTGCTGATGCTGGTGGGGTCAATATCCACATGCACAATTTTGGCCTTGGGGGCAAAGAGTTTCAGATTGCCGGTGACACGGTCATCAAACCGCGCACCGATGGCAATGAGGCAATCGGCATCCTGCACGGCATAATTGGCATAAGCGCCGCCGTGCATACCGAGCATGTGCAGGCTAAGCGGGCTGTTTTCATCAAACGCGCCCAGACCCAGCAAGGTCGTGGTGCAGGGGATATTCCCTTTTTCCGCTAATTCGCGGACTTCTTTCCACGCACCGCTGAGAATCGCTCCGCCACCCACGTACAACACCGGGCGCTGGGCAGCGTTAATCATATCAGCCGCGGCTTTCACCATCCGGCTGTGGCCAAGGCGATAAGTCTTATACCCCGGCAGCCAGGGGGTATCATCAATGGCGGATTCCACCTTGTTGGTGGTGACATCCACGGGCAAGTCCACGAGCACGGGCCCGGGCCGGCCGGTGGTGGCAATGATAAAGGCCTCGTTGATAATCCGGGGCAAATCTTTGACATTCTTTACCAGGTAATTGCGCTTGGTCACAGGCCGGGTAATACCCGTTACGTCCGCTTCCTGAAACGCATCATTGCCGATCACATAGGTGCGCACCTGCCCGGAGAACACAATCATAGGAATTGAATCCATATAGGCGGTGGCCAGGGGTGTTACGGTGTTGGTGGCACCCGGGCCGCTGGTGACAATGACAATGCCCGGCTTGCCGGTGGCGCGGGCGTAACCATCGGCCATATGACCGGCCCCCTGCTCATGGCGCACCAGAATAAAGTTAAGTTTGGTGTCATAAAGTTGGTCAAATGTCGGCAAAATCGCGCCGCCGGGATAACCGAAGGCATCGGTAACGTCATGCTCCAAGAGCATCTGCAAAAGTATCTGCGCACCGGTTTTGCCGATGTACCGATCAGTCAGGCCCGTAGGCTGCCCCAGAACCGGAAGTTCATTGGTGGCTTCGGCCCCGGAATTGACATTTGCCGGTGAAGGCGTTGTTTGCGCCAATTTGTCAGTTTTGTTGGGCTTGATGGTTTTGGAAGCTGCCGCTGTGGCCGCTGCCCCGGTAAGGGAAGTGCTGGACATAAAAACCTCATTACAACATCGGCTGCATTGGAAAGGTTGGCTTGGCGTCCGCCGCACGGCAGATTACACCAGCGCCCAACCAAGCCGCCGTCCCGGCAAGCCGGGATAACGAATTTCAGAGCC
>JAJYGE010000481.1 GCA_021785155.1 Planctomycetota bacterium | reverse complement strand
TGGTGTTATCACCGTCGAAGAAGGCAAATCTCTGGAAACGTATGTCGATGTGGTTGAAGGCATGCAGTTTGACCGCGGGTATATATCCCCGAATTTCATCACCAATCAGGATGATATGACGGTGGTGCTGGATAAGCCTTATATTCTTATTTTTGAAGACAAAATTTCCAGCGCCACCAAGCTGGTTCCCATTCTGGAAAAAATTCAGGCGGCCAAACGGCCCCTGCTGATTATCGCGGAAGACATTGAAAGCGAAGCCCTGGCCACGCTGGTGGTCAACAAATTGCGCGGCATTTTGAATGTTGCCGCAGTCAAAGCTCCGGGCTACGGTGATCGCCGCAAGGCCATGCTGGAAGACATCGCGGTGCTGACCGGTGGCCGGTGCATCATGAAGGATCTGGGCATTGAGCTTGATAAAGTCACCGTGCAGGACCTGGGACAGGCCCGCAAGGTTGAAATCGATAACGATAACACGACTATCATTGAAGGCGTGGGCAAGACTGAAGCCATCAAGGGGCGCATTGAACAGATTCGCCGTGAAATCAGCACCACCACATCGGATTATGATCGTGAAAAACTTCAGGAACGTCTGGCCAAGCTGGCCGGTGGTGTAGCGCAGATTAACGTCGGTGCCGCGACGGAATCTGAAATGAAGGAAAAAAAGGCCCGCGTGGAAGATGCTCTGCACGCCACCCGGGCGGCGGTTGAAGAAGGCATTTTGCCCGGCGGTGGAACCTCTCTGATTCGCAGCCTTTCGGTGCTTGATGCCGTTAAGGCCGACAGCGATGATGAAGCCACGGGCGTGGCGATTGTCCGCCGCGCTCTGCAGGAACCGACACGCTGCATTTCCCATAACGCCGGTGAAGATGGCGCGGTGGTGGTTAAGAAGGTGTTGGCCGGCAAGGGCAACTTCGGCTTTAACGCTTTAACGCTGGATTATGAACCGGATATGATCAAGGCCGGCATTATTACGCCGACCAAAGTCGAACGCAGCGCCTTGCAAAATGCGGCCAGCGTGGCCGCTCTGCTGCTTACCACGGATGCCATTATCGTTGAGAAACCCAAAGCTAAGGATGCCGGCGGCCCCGGTGGTCCCGGTGGCGGTATGGGCGGCGGCATGGGTGGTATGGGAGGAATGGGTGGCATGGGTGGAATGGGAGGTATGGGCGGAATGGGTGGCATGGACATGATGTAATCCGGGACTGTGCCCTTGAGGCCCCGGATGCCTGATGCCATTAAGTAACGCGGTTAAGTAACGCGGCGGTTTGTGCCGCAGAAAATGAACAACAGCTTTAGGAGAAAATGAATATGAAACTCAGTCCTTTGGATGATCGTCTTGTCATTAAACCCGCGGAAGCGGAAACCAAAACGGCTACCGGCATTGTCTTGCCGGAAACGGCCAAAGAAAAGCCCACCCGCGGCAAAGTGCTCCACACCGGCCCGGGGCGGATGCTGGACAGCGGTAAGCGCGCCCCGATCGCCGTGAATGTCGGGGATGAAGTCTATTACGGCAAATATGCCGGCACGGAAATCAAAATCAATGATGTGGCATTCGTGATTGTGCGCGAAAGCGATTTGCTGGGTGTCGTAGAGAAATAATGTAACCGGTTCATCAGGCGGCGGTGTTCATAACCCCGGCTGATGTGTTGGTTGGATATAGCGGAATCAATACTTATTTGAGGTGCAATTACCATGGCAGCTAAACAATTAATGTTCGATCAGGCGGCCCGTCAGAAAGTGCAACAGGGCCTTTCCAAACTTGCCGGTGCGGTTAAAGTTACGCTCGGGCCATCCGGGCGCAATGTGGTGATCGCCAAAAGCTGGGGATCGCCGCAGGTTACCCGCGATGGTGTAACCGTCGCCAAAGAAGTTGAGTTGGCGGAACCCTTTGAAAATATGGGGGCCAAGCTGGTCAATGAAGTTGCCAGCAAAACCAACGATATAGCCGGCGATGGCACCACCACGGCCACGGTTCTGGCTGAAGCGATTTACTCCGCCGGTCTGCGGCACGTTACCACGGGGATGAACCCGGTGGTCGTAAAGCGCGGAATTGATAAAGCGGTGGAAGCCGCGACGGAAGCGATTAAACTTTCCGCCCGTAAAGTCAGCGGTAAAGATGACTTGCGTAAAGTCGCCACCATATCGGCCAATTCGGATGTCGCCATCGGAAATCTTATTGCCGATGCCCTGGATCGTGTCGGCAAAGACGGCGTGGTAACCATTGAAGAAGGCAAAAGCATTGAAACCACCATGGACGTGGTGGAAGGCATGGCCTTTGACAAGGGCTATCTCTCTCCGTATTTCATGACCAACCCCGGTACGCTCGAATGCGTTCTGGAAGACGCTTACATCGTCCTGTTTGAAAAGAAAATCAGCACCATCAGCGAGATTCTTCCGCTGTTGAACAAAATTGTCACCGCCGCCAAACCTCTGCTGATTGTGGCGGAAGATGTTGAATCGGAAGCTCTGGCCACCCTGGTGGTTAACCGTCTGCGGAGCATTCTGCAGGTTTGTGCGGTTAAAGCTCCGGGCTTTGGGGATCGCCGCAAGGCCATCATGGGCGATCTGGCTGTTGTTACCGGCGGAAAATTCATCAGCGAAGATCTGGGCACCAAGTTGGATTCACTGGAACTGTCTGATCTTGGTCGTGCCAAGCGTGTGGTTATCGATAAGGACAACACCACGATTATCGAAGGTGCCGGCAAAAAGAAAGACATTGAATCGCGGGTGTCGCAAATCCGGTTGCAGATCGAAAAAACCACCAGCGATTATGATCGTGAGAAACTCCAGGAGCGTTTAGCCAAGCTCACCGGCGGCGTAGCGGTTCTTCGTGTCGGTGGCGCTACGGAAACCGCCATGAAGGAAGCCAAGTTCCGGGTGGAAGACGCGCTTCATGCCACCCGAGCGGCGGCGGAAGAAGGCATTGTGGCCGGTGGGGGCGTGGCGTTCCTGCGGTCGATGTCGGCGGTCGAAGCCGCCAAGACCAAGGCCCGGGGTGATGAAAAAGTCGGTTTTGACATCCTTCTTTCCGCGCTGCGGGCACCAACGATTCAGATTTGCCACAATGCGGGCGAAGACGGCACGGTGGTGGTGGACGCCATTCTTGAAAAGGAAGGCGCCTATGGCTACGATGCCGCAACCGGCGAATATGGCGATATGTTCAAGCTGGGCATTGTTGATCCGGCCAAGGTGGCGCGATCGGCATTGCAGAATGCCGCCTCCGTCGCCGGTCTTCTGTTGACAACGGATGTGCTGGTTACCGAAGTCAAGGATGAAGATGATAAGATCGCCGGATCGGTGCGATAAGTTTTTTCCCGGATGCCCGTGGCATCGCCCGTTTGATTGCGGATTGCGTTAAAATCATTGGAGCCCAGGGATCGTCATGGTCTCTGGGCTTCAGTTTGTAAAGATCTCCGGCGCGCCAGGACAGAGTTAAAATAATGGCCACAAAACGTGATTACTATGAGATTCTGGAAATTGACCGCAAAGCTTCCGCGGATGACATAAAAAAAGCCTACCGCAAAGCCGCGCTGAAATTCCATCCGGATAAAAATCCCGGCGATAAGCAGGCCGAAGTCAGATTCAAAGAATGTTCGGAAGCCTATGAGGTGCTCTCCAATTCTGACAAGCGATCGCGCTATGACCAGTACGGTCATGACGGTCTGCGCGGCTCGGCGGTGCATGATTATCAGAACATGCAGTATGATGACATCTTCTCAATGTTCAATGATATTTTCGGCGGTGCCGGTGGTAGAAATTCTACAGCGCGGCGGCCTAATCGCGGTTTTGATCTCGAAACGCTCACTGAAATTACCCTCCAGGATGTGGCGCGTGGTTGTGAACGCGAAGTGGAATTCACCCGGCAGGACATCTGCAAAACCTGCGATGGAACCGGTGCCAAACCCGGCACCAAACGTAAAATATGTTCCACCTGCGGCGGCCGCGGACAAGTTGTGCAGCGCGGTTTCGGCGGCATGTTTCAGATGGTGGGTACCTGCCCGGCCTGCCTCGGTCAGGGGTCCACCGTCGATAAGCCCTGTCCGGATTGTGATGGCGGCGGGCGATCTCCGCTGAACCGGAAAATTGTCGTTAAAATTCCCGCCGGTATTCATGACGGCCAGGCCGTGCGCGTGCGGGGTGAAGGCGAACCCGGCGAGGGCGGCAGCAATCGCGGTGATCTGCATGTATATGTGAAAGTAAAAGATCATCCATTTTTCCATCGACAGGATGATGATCTGCTGGTGGAAGTGCCCATCAGCATCGCTCAGGCGGCCTTGGGGGCGGATGTCGAAATTCCCACGCTGTTCGGCAAATCTTCTCTGCATGTCGCGCCGGGCACGCAGCCGGGGCAGGTATTGAAGGTAAAAGCATTGGGATTGCCGGATTTGCGGGGCGGCCGCACCGGTGATCTTATTGCCGCTATAACGGTGGAAGTGCCCCGCAAATTAAATAAAAAGCAGGAGCAGTTGCTGCGTGATTTTGCCGCCACCGAAGCGCATGACGTACTGCCGGCGCAAAAAAGTTTTTTTGACAAACTCAAAGATTATCTGGTTGGAACCCAGGAATCGGATCAGGCGGAAGCGGCTAAAAAGTAAATTCCATCCGCCGGGAACCGGAAATGCCGGTGGATTTATACAATAATGAGGTGACATCATGACCCATAAAAAAGATCATCACGAAGTCGATCCTGTAGAGGATACATCGTCCGAAACAACCGGGCAGGAAGGGCAATCTGCTGAAGAATCCCGCCAGGACGCGGCTCTTTCCGCGGCCATCGCGGAGGCCAATGACCTGCGCGAACGTCTTATGCGCTGGCAGGCAGATTTTGACAATCTTCGCCGCCGCAGCAGCGGTGAAATTCTTGAGACGCGACGCAATGTGGAGGGCGCGTTTGCCAAAGATATGCTGGATGTGCTGGATCATTTTGAAACCGCTCTAGCCGTGGATCCGGCCAAAACCGATGCCGCCACACTGTTACAAGGCGTTAAGATAACCTACGATGAATTGAAAAAGGTCTTCCAGCGGCGCGGCATTGAATCTTTTGATCCGACCGGACAGCCCTTTGATCCCAATCGACATGAAGCCATTGCCCGGGAAGTCAACACCGCCCTGGAACCGATGACCGTGGTGCAGACCTTCCAGCGTGGCTATGTGCTGGGCGATAAAATATTGCGGCCCGCCAAGGTTAAAGTCAGCATGGCCGAGTAATAGTACACGGTTTGTACCGGGCCTGAAAAAATGATCTTCCGAATCTTGGCCGCCACGGGACATGCGGTCAGTATTTCAACCCCGGCGTGTGGAGTTGTTTGTATGCCAACTTATGAATACCGATGTGAAAAATGTGGTCATGCGTTTGAGGAATTTCAGTCCATCACCGCCAAGCCCATTAAAAAATGCCCGAAATGCGGCAAGCTGGCGGTTAAGCGGCTGATTTCCGCCGGTGTCGGAATTATTTTCCGCGGCAGCGGCTTTTATGAAACCGATTATCGCTCCGATCAATATAAGGCCGCGGCAAAAAAAGATTCTCAAGCCGATAAACCTCAATCCGCCGCCGCGACTTCGGACACACCCGCGAAAGCCGATTCCAAAACCGATTCCAAGGCCGCCGAAAAGGCGGAATCCAAAACCCCGGCTCCCGTCGCCGCCGCCCCCGCAGTGGAAAAAAAAGCGGCACCGACGCCCAAAGCGTCAAAATCCGCCGGACAATAATTGCACTGGATCGCTCCCGGTTTAATCAGGAAATTTTGGCCCATGACCAGCTCTCAATCCAATCGCCCGGCAAGGCAATGTCCGATCTGCAAAAAGCCCGCTGATATCAACAGTGCAGCGTTCCCATTTTGCAGCCCCCGGTGTCGGCTTGTGGATTTGAATCAATGGATGGAAGGCCGATACAGCGTCACGCGGCCCTTGGATCCACAGGATATTGATGAAGGACTGTCCGGGCCGGCGGAGGATGGGGGGAAAGATGAGCCGTTGTAACGCATGCGTTATCGTGTGCAGAAATACGTGGGATCAACAGATGACGAAAGCCCCCGGCTTCCCGGCCAGGCGGCCTGGCGAGGGATTTCCGGGAACGTTCACCGGCATAGTTAATGTGCCGCCGCCCACCGGCGCTCGCCATGAGGTTTAACTTAAGGTAGACTTTCGCACCATGACTTCGGAAAAAAATACACCGCTGACGTATAAACAGGCGGGCGTCGATATTGACGCCGGCGACGCCATGGTTGACCAGATCAAACATCTCTGTGCGCGCACCTATGGCCCGCGCGTGCTGGGAAAATGGGGGGCCTTCGCCGGCCTGTTCCGTCTGGACTTCAATGAGAAAATTTTTGCCCGCAATTATAAAGAGCCGGTGCTCATTGCCTGCACCGACGGCGTGGGCACGAAAATCAAAGTAGCCGCGGAAATGAAAAAGTATGACACCGTGGGCATTGATCTCGTGGCCATGAATGTCAATGATCTTATTGTTCAGGGCGGTGAGCCGCTGTTTTTTCTCGATTATCTCGCGGTGCATAAGCTGGATCCCGCCATTACCACGCAGATGGTCAAAGGCATTTCCGACGGCTGTGTGGAATCCGGAGCCGCGTTGCTCGGCGGGGAAACCGCCGAAATGCCTTCGGTCTACGCACCGGGGGAATTTGACATGGCCGGATTCGCGGTGGGGGTGGTGGAGCGTAAACTTATTCTCGACGGCTCCGCGGTGGCGGTGGGGGACAGCGTCATCGGGCTGGCCAGCAGCGGTATACATTCCAACGGTTATGCCCTGGTACGGCGCATCTGCTTTGATAAACTCGGCCTGTCTCCCGACACAGTTATTCCCGAGTTCAATGCCACGCTCGGTGAGGAACTCCTGCGTCCCACGCGCATTTATGTTAAAACCATCATGGGGCTGCTGCGCCAGTACAAAGTAAAACATATCATCAAGGCCATGAGCCATATCACCGGCGGGGGGCTGCCGGGCAACCTTCCGCGGGTGTTGCCCGATGGTATGGCGGTGAAAATCAAACGCGACGCCTGGACGGTGCCACCCATTTTTCAGTTCCTTCAAAAGCACGGCCCGGTTGATCTCGATGAGATGTTCAACGTGTTTAATATGGGTATCGGTTATGTGATTGTCGTAGGCCCGAAATCCACCCGGCCCATCATGACGCATCTGCGATCGCTCGGCGAGCGACCGTGCTTTATGGGAAAAATCAAGAAAGCGGTTAACGGTTCGCAAGTGGAATGGGCGTGAGAGGGACGAAGAGGACGGAACGAGGAGTTAGGAGTTAGAAGTTGGCCGGGATGCCGCCGCGAACGGTTCCCGCATAAAGCCGCGACCATGGATCGCACCGGGAATCGGGAATGGAGGAGGAGTCAGGAGTTATAAGAATAGGAAAGCGCTGCATCGGCGCAATTTGTGGTGCAGGCATCCTGCCTGCATGGACCGCCGACATCCTGTCGGCATGGCAGGCGGGACGCCTGCGGTTCGTGGGGACCAGTGACTCGGGCCCGCGGTTGCGCTCAATGAGTTAATGAGTCAATTATTAGGACTTCTCTGCTTTTCATATTTGAACCAATCCCCGGCACAGTAAATGTGTCGGCTGACATATTCGCGGCGGCGTCCCGGCTCGTCGGCCCCCCTGTAACGTGTAACCGAACTCCCAACTTCCAACTTCTCGCTCCCGGCGGGAGCGGTACAGTTTCGTTATGCCGCATCGGATGGTAGAATAAATACCATGTACCCGATGGTTCATTTTTTAGTTTTGAGGGTTGCTCATGTCAGGCGAATTTAATGGCTCCGGTTCCTTGCTTTCCGGATCACCCAATGATGATATCAATCAGGCCGTCTCCGAGGCCATGGGCGGTCTGTCCATGGAGGACCTGCTCAAGGAGGTCTCCCGGCCGGCAACGTCCGCGGAGGATAATCTGGACCCCTCGCGCCCGATGCGCGGCGGGCGTCCCAAGTCCGCTTCCCCCGATGAGCCTGCCAATAACCGTGATCGTCGTGGCCGCGTGATCGCCATTCGCGATCGCAGTATTTTCGTGGATATCGGGGGTAAATCCCAGGGTGTGGTGCCCATGGAACAATTCACGGAACATGATGAAGAACCGGTCATCGGCCAGGACTATGATTTCACCTTCACCGGTTATGACAATCGTGAAGGTCTGGTCATGCTTTCGCGCCGTGGCGCTGTCAATCATGGTTCATGGGATGAACTCCATGAAGGCGATGTCGTGGAGGGCATGGTCTCCGGCTCCAACAAAGGCGGGCTGGAGGTCACAATCAACAATATCCGCGCGTTCATGCCCGCCGGACAGGTGGACATTCGCTTTAATTCCGACCTCAACGCCCTCGTGGGGCAGAAAATTAAATGTCAGGTCATTGAATTAAATCGTTCCGATCGAAAACTTGTGGTCAGCCGCCGGGAAATTCTGGAACAGCAATCCGCCGTGGAGCGTGAAAAAACATGGCGTGAACTGGCCACCGGACAGATTCGCGAGGGCGTCGTCAGCAGTGTACAGGCGTATGGCGCGTTTGTGGACATCGGCGGTGTCGATGGCCTCCTGCATGTTTCCGCCATGAGCCACACCCGTGTTGCCGATCCCAGCAAAATCGTTAAGCCCGGTGATCGCGTGCAGGTAATGGTGTTGGCGGTGGATCATGAAAAACAGCGCGTCTCACTGGGGCTCAAGCAATTGCAAAAAGACCCCTGGGCCGGCGCAGTGGAGGAGTTTCCCGTCGGCATGCTCCTGGAAGCCACCATCACGCGCTTGATGGATTTTGGTGCCTTTGCGGAACTTGCACCCGGCGTGGAGGGGTTGATCCACATATCCGAACTTGCCACCCATCGGGTTTCCCATACCGGGCAGGTGGTCAAGCCCGGAGACAAAATTCAGGTTAAGGTCATGGCGGTGGATTTGGAGAAAAAACGCATCAGCCTCTCCGCCGCGCAAGCCCGGCGCGATGCCGCGCCGCAGACCCCGGCCACCGTCGCCGACGGCCAGTCCGGTTCCGCTTCGGCCAACGTACCGGCCAAAGCCGGTGCCAAGCCCGCCAAAAAAATTGCCCTCCGCGGCGGCTTGTAAAATATGTCCGGTCTTGACTCTCCCGGCGTTCAAACTAGGATACGTGATGTCGTAACTTGTTGTCAGGTGTTGCATGGCCCGCAAACGTAAAGAAGTCACTGAAGTTCTCGTGGAAATGGGAGTGCTTAAACCTCCCGCTGCCGCCAAGGCCATGGAAGATGCGCGTAAAGCCTTCAAGCCCGTGGAAGAAGTTCTCGTTGAATCCAAGCTGGCTACCGAAGAAGATGTCACCAAGGCCATGGCCATTCAATATGACATGGAATACATTGATCTGGATAAAAACACCCTGGCGGTCAGTGATTTCCGCCTGCTGCCCGCCGATATTATCAAGCGACATCAGGTCCTGCCCCTGGGGGAAGAGGGCGGAAAACTCCGCATTGTCATTGGTGATCCCAATGATCTGGAAACACTGGAAGCCTTGCGATTCCGTCTGAATCGACCGGTGGAAACCTGCCTGGCGGTCAAAAGCAAAATAAAAAAGCACATCGAAAGACTTTTTTCCGAAGAGCAGAAGTCCATTGATGAAATGATCCGAAAAATCAGTATGGATCGCGGCAGCTCCATTGATGTTTCCCAGAAGGATGAACGAAAAGATGGCGAGGAAGCTCCCATTATCCGCCTGGTTACCGCCATTATCACCGAAGCGGTCAAGGCCCGCGCCAGCGATATTCACATTGAACCCATGAAAAGCAATATCCGCGTGCGCTACCGTGTGGATGGCGTATGCGTGCAGCGCGACAACCTGCGCAAGCAGATGCAGAATTCCGTTATCGCCCGAATTAAAATTATGGCCGGCATGGACATCGCCGAACGCCGGTTACCCCAGGATGGCCGTATTAAAATGGCCGTCGATGGAACCGATATAGACTTCCGCGTCAGCACGCTTCCCGCATACCACGGTGAATCCATGGTGCTGCGTATTCTGCGGCCCGATAATGTCAAAATCGGTATTCAACGCATGGGCTTTGAAGAAGATGATTACAACCGCTTCAAGCGCGTCATTTCCCGGCCCAACGGAATTTTTCTGGTTACCGGTCCGACCGGTTCGGGAAAAACCACCACACTTTACGGCGCGCTGACCGAACTCAATACGCCGGATCGTAAAATCATCACCGCCGAAGACCCCGTCGAATATAACTTCAGCGGTATCAACCAGTGTCAGGTGCGCGAAGGCATCGGCCTGACGTTCGCCAAAATTCTCCGCTCCATGTTGCGGCAGGCTCCCAACATTATTCTCATCGGTGAAATCCGGGACCGCGAAGTCGCCGATGTTGCCGTGCAGGCCGCGCTTACCGGCCACCTTGTTTTCAGTACCCTGCACACCAACGACGCGCCCTCCGCCATCACCCGTTTAATTGACATGGGTGTCAAACCCTTCCTCGTGGCGTCCTCCATTCAGGCGATCATGGCGCAACGGCTCATTCGTACCCTCTGTGAACAGTGCAAACAGCCGGACCCCGATCCGGATCGCAAACTCATGGCCCTGCTGGGCATGAACGACAAAGACCTCGGTGGAAAGAAAATTTTCCGCAGCGTCGGATGTAACGCCTGCAACAATACCGGTTATCGCGGACGCATCGGCATTTTTGAGATGATGATGATGACCACGGAAGTGCGGGAACTGGCCTACAAACGCTCGAGTTCCTCGGTGATCCGCAAAGTGGCCATCGCCAATGGCATGAAAACGCTGCTGGAAGATGGCCGTGTCAAAGTGCTCAACGGCGTCACCACGCCCAAGGAAATTGCCCGTGTCACGCAGGTTGAGGGAGTGGTGGCGGAGTAACAGCGGCATGAATTATCCTCCATCGGTGATATAATGAACTCTGCGTTGTGAAGTTGTAAGCATCTGCGGCTTGGGGCTGCGGGTTATACAGGAAAATTAGATGTCTCAAATTCTTATTGATCGTCTGCTTGAAACCACCATCAAGAAGAATGCCTCGGATCTGCATCTGCATGTCGGGCGCCCGCCGGTATTGCGGCTCAATGGACACCTGCGGGATTTAGCCACCAAATCCCTCGAGCCCGAAGACACCATGTCGCTTATGAAATCCATCGCCCCGGCTCGTAACCAGCAGGAACTGCAGGAATGCGGCAGTACGGACTTTGGTTTCGCGTTTTCCAATTCCGATGGCTCGGCCCGGTCCCGCTTTCGTGTTGCCGTGTTCCGGCAAAAGGGGCATGTCTCCATCGTACTTCGGAAAATTCCCTACAAGCTTTTGACTTTCGAGGAAATTGGCCTGCCCCCGATCTGTGCGGAACTTTGCCGCCGCCCGCGCGGACTGTTTCTCGTTACCGGCCCCACCGGCTCCGGTAAAACCACATCGTTGGCCACCATGGTCAACTATGTCAACGAAAATTTTGAACGCCATATACAAACCGTTGAAGATCCGCTGGAATACTACCATGAACATAAAAAAAGCATGATTACCCAGCGTGAAGTCGGCCAGGGCAGCGATGTCACGACCTTTTCTGAAGCCCTGCGCCGCGTGCTGCGGCAGGATCCTGATGTCATTCTGGTCGGTGAAATGCGCGATCTGGAAACCATCAGTGCCGCCATCACCGCCGCTGAAACAGGCCACCTGGTCTTTGGTACCCTGCACACCTCCGGTGCCGCCAGCACCATCAACCGCGTCGTTGATGCCTTTCCCGTCAGCCAGCAGGAACAGATTCGTGTACAGTTATCCACCACGCTGCTGGCTATTTTAAGTCAGGCCCTGTTGCCCCGTTGCGATCGGGAAGGCGTTGTGGCGGCGTATGAGTTTCTGGTTATTACCCCCGCCATCGCCAACATGATTCGTGAAAATAAGACATTCCGTATTGACTCGGCCATACAGACCGGTAAAAAATTCGGCATGCAATTACTTGATGACCATCTCCTGGAATTATTCCGCGCCGGAAAAGTTTCCGCCGAAGACGCCATCGACCGTTCGCGCCATCCCGCTGATCTCGCCGAACGTATGGGGGCACGGCTGGACCGGCCCGATACCGAAAAAGAGGAAGGTGGTCATTCGCGCCGCGCCGCAGGATAAAATGACGCGGTGCCAAATGGGCCATGAATAATTGATACGCGGAACGCAGGAGTCAGAAGTTAGAAGTTAGGAGTTAGGAGTTAGGAGTTAGAAGGGACGGCGAGGAGACGGTATTTAGCCGGCGGCATAGTGCCGCCGCGAACGGTGAACTATGAAAACGCAACGCACAACCCGATATTTAATGACCAATGATCAAAGATCAATGACCAAAAACAAGAAATCCCAAAAATATTGATCTTTGAGCGGCGGCAACGCCGCACTATTTCGGAGTAATCATGGCGGAACAGACTCAACCACTTAAGCCCGGCACCCCCAAGCCTATGCCCAATCCCGCGGAGGCCAAACCATCTTCCATGCCGCCGATTGATCAGCTTAAAGACCGTCCCCTCGGTCGCGTGCTTATTAAAATGGGCCGTCTTACCCGTGAACAGGTCCATCAGGCTCTGGCTGTCCAGACCCAGCAGAAGGCCCGGCAGATCAACACGCCTATCGGTCAGGTATTCGTTGAATTAGGCATGATTTCCCAGAAGGATCTCAACTTCGCCCTGGCCGCCCAGAGAGGCTTTGAAGTCGTTGATCTTACTGGCCGGGATCTGGCTCCCGATCTGGTCAAACTCATTCCCTCCCAGATGGCCAGTGTCTACCGCGTCGTGCCGATTAACTTTAATGAGGCCACCAAAACGCTTACCATCGCCCTGGATTCTCCCGATAATTTCCGCGTCGTTGACGATCTGCAAACCCTTATGGGCTTCAAGGTTATCACCTGTATTGCCGATCCGGACGCCGTCAACAAACTGCTGGGCCGATATTATGAAACCAAACAGGATTCCCTGGTCTCCCTGATGTCGGAAATCGGTTCCGACAACACGCTCAAAGCCCTGCAGGATCGCGGCGACTCCATTGACCTTGATACCCTCAAGGAACTCGCTGAATCCAACCCCGTTAAGCGACTTCTTAACACCGTTCTCATGCAGGCCATCAAAGAACGCGCTTCGGATATTCACTTTGAACCCTTTGAAACCGAATACAAAATGCGCTACCGCATTGACGGCGTGTTGTATGAAATGGTCCCGCCCCCCAGATTTATCGCCATGGCCATTTCCAGCCGTATCAAAGTTATGGCCAACCTGGACATTGCCGAACGCCGCGTCCCGCAGGATGGCCGCATCCCCCTGATGGTGCAGGGCCACCCTGTGGATTTACGTGTGGCCGTGCTGCCCACTATTTTTGGTGAAAGTATCGTCCTGCGCGTTCTCGACCGGTCCAACGTTTCTCTGGACCTGGACAAACTCGGCATGCGCGATGATGACCTCAAGGTATTCCGGCAACTGATTTCCAAACCCAACGGTATTGTTCTTGTTACCGGTCCGACCGGGTCCGGTAAAACCACCACGCTTTACGCCGCCCTGAATGAACTTAACAGCATCGAAGATAAACTTATCACCACCGAAGATCCGGTGGAATATGACATTGACGGCGTCGTGCAGGTGCAGATTCGCACGGAAATTGACCTTACCTTCGCCAAATGCCTCCGTTCCATCCTGCGGCAGGATCCTGATATTATTCTCGTGGGCGAAATCCGCGATAAAGAGACCGCCGAGATCGCCACGCAGGCCTCCCTCACTGGACACTTGGTTTTTACCACGCTCCATACCAATGATGCCCCTTCGTCCATCGCCCGTCTTCTGGACCTCGGCGTGGAACCCTTCCTGATCACCGCCACCATTGAAGGCGTCCTGGCCCAGCGCCTCTGTCGCCGCATCTGCCAGGCCTGCAAAGAAGATTACCAGCCCACCGAAGAGCAACTTATGGAGCTGGAACTTACTCCCGACGATATCAAGGGAAAAACCTTTTCCCGTGGCCGCGGATGCAACAACTGCAACAACACCGGCTACAAGGGCCGCCTGGCCGTCTGCGAAATTATGACCCTTGATGATGAAATGCGCGAAATGATCATGTCCCACGCCTCCACCAACCTCATTCGCAACGCCGCCCGCAAGCGCGGCATGAGAACCCTCCGCGAATCCGGCCTCATGGGCATCTACGAAGGTATCACCACCATCGAAGAAGTCGTGCGACAAACCATCACCGAAGAATAAAAGCTGTCGCTTTTATTCTTCGCAACGAACAACGAGCAACGAACAACGAATAGGAAGGGAACAT
>JAJYGE010000469.1 GCA_021785155.1 Planctomycetota bacterium | reverse complement strand
ATTTTAGCGGTTGCCGCCGGTGCCAGGCGTCGCCATGTCCACACCGGGGCGACCAAACTTACCTTATAGTATATCCGCCCCTTCGCCGATTGCATGAACTGTATATCAGACCAATTGGTCACCGGGTGTGTGACCACGAAGGCGGATGAATTTTACCGGCGCATCCGCGGATAATCCCTAATTTTGGTGACAATAACACGTTTGTGATCTGCGATCACAAACGTTTAACAGAATTGGATGAATGAATCCAGGACTCCCATTCCTACCATTATCAGCGTAATAAGAATCATGCGCAGTTGATCGTGGGCGACGTGGCACGCGGCGGTGCGCGAATTCACCTTGAGTATTTTGAAAATCGACTCCAGATGTTTATGCACCGTGCGGACACTTATTTTCAGTCGCTGCGCAATTTGTACATTGGCGCAACCCTGTGATACATGCAGCAGCACTTCCGCCTGACGTGTAGTCAGGCCCAGCGATTCCAGGGGCTTGGCGGACTTTTCCGGGCACGTTTCTGACATCACCAGCATTCGGCCCACATCCGCCGAGGAAATCAACCTTATGTTGAGCTGATCATTCCTTAAAATCTTGATAAATACCGATGACGGGGAAAATAGATCAGTACCGGGAGACGCCTGCTGGCGCAGCCATGCGGCAATTTCATCCGGCAGCACGCCGGATGTGCGGGCCGTTCCAGGAAAATATTTTCCCAGCCACAAACGGGCTTTCTGCGTCCACAGCTCGATTCGGCATGAGCCGTTCAGCACCACAATGCCGTCCGGAAGATTTTCCAGTACGCCATGATGACGCTCGATATTTTTCTGCAGCCGACTGGTAAACCGGGCCGCGTCAAAGGCCGTAACAAGGTGTGGCCGCAGGATATTCAACACCGCGCGATCACGTTCCGAAAAATCGATATGCTTCCGATTAAATACCAAAGCCGCAATCAACGGTCGGCGCGTGGGCAACGTAAGACTGATCTGGTATTCCACGCCCATGGGACGATAAAGTTCCTGGTACAATCCGGTGTCATGTAATTCTCTCTGCGAAATAAAGTCACTGATGCGCAAAGCCTCGCCATCACCGGTCATCTGGTGATGCAGAATTACCGGATGATCATGCATAAAGCGTTCCAGCGTGGCCGCTAGAGCGGTGAGATCAAATTCATCGGGTTCAATAAATCCGGTTACTTCCCGGGCGATGGGATTGACCTCATTGTAGGAGGTGATATCCGATGCCAGCAGTTTGGCCAACTGTGGAATAGCCTGGCGCGCCAATTCTTCCCGGCTTTGCGGCGCACGCAGCGTCGCCAGAACTTCAAGAATCGAGGTGTAGTCGTCATTTGTAAGTATGACCATATCGATATTTCTCTCGCCGAAGACTACCCAACCACCGACTTCGGAAAACCAATTGCCGCAGGTCGGCCCGCCGCGCTTCCGACATTCAGCAACCGGTCCACGTCATACGATTTTTCTGCACACTAAACACGTCGGCCTGTGCTGCCACCGCAAAACGTGGTTCCCATAAATACTATTTATCCCTTTATTCACTTGTTTTTGCAATACGTAATTTTACGTATAAGCTATTTTCCACGTCTGGGCCGTTTACCGGGGGGGTGGCAATACATTCGAACCAGCGTACCGCGACATCCCATTCCGCTGCACAATCTGAAATTTGAAATCTCAAATTTCCCATCCCGATTCTAGTGCCCTGTTCCACCCGTAATTGCGGATGGAACAGGGCGCTAGCCCACGGCCAAAATGACTTTGATCAGAAGATCAGGCAAACAGGTGATCGCAGGAGTTACGTCATCCTGTGACAGTCCCGGCGCGGCGGGACTCTCCTGCTTAACTCTCTACTGTTCTCTGCTCTGCGGCTGCCGCCGCCGCGTGTGCTTGCACCGCGCGTTGTGCGCGGCAGTCGTGGGTGTTGAGAAGCCAGTAGCATTGCCACCTCGTGATGGTCGTTTTTCAGGACAGATAATGAGCCGGTCATGGCGGCAAACTATTCCGGTGATTCCGGATGTGTGCGGCATTTTTCAATATGTTCCAAAGGATACCGGGGAGCCTCACCATCGCACATGCCCGGACAACGTGCCGCGGCGTGTGTCCAGGCTTCAGGACTTTTCAGATTCATATCCCAAAATGGCCAGGTTCGGCACTGCGTTGGACGTACCGGATAAATGCCGCACATCGCCTTGCCATCGGCACGCTTAAGAAAAATGCAGTCGTAGTTCGAGCGCTCGGTCAGGCTGTAAGCACCCTTGGCTTTTCGGACATACTTGCGAGTGAAATCATCGAACGGCAAATTAAGAAACGCCGCAATCCGCGTCATATCTTCCAGCGTCAGCCACACATATCCCGGGCCGCCGCTGCAGCAGTTTCCACACTGTGTACACCTGAAACGCAATCCCATGGCATACCAGGGATCAGGCGAATGCGTTTCTTGATGAATCGGTAAATGCGTATCAGCCATGAAGTCTCAACAACATTTTGCTCATGGCGGCGTGGCCGGTGCGGTTGTTGCGCCGGTTGAAAGTCTGGGAGTAACAGATACATAACAATGGGTGTTGAACCAGCCACGTTTAATGGTAATCACACATTCTTCCTGATTTTTCGTGAAATCAAGGCTGATGGCGCTGGGGTCTTGTCGTTCTTCCTGCAGCTTCCATTTGTAAACGGGCATATTATGCAGAAAAAAACGGGCCACGCTCAGCCGCGGGTCCGAACCGGTGTATAACTCATTAACCAGCCTAATATTCGACCCCGGTGCGTAGGTGCTTTGCGACCGGCTTAAATCAATGTGCATACCCTTGGGAATTGGAATGTCAGCCACCGGTGGGTTGGGGGCCGCAGGCAGAAGACTGGCCGAATTCTGGCTGCATCCCGCAAGGCCGACGGCCAAAATCAAAACACCGAAACCAAACATTTGCATCCTGCGCACGATACACGCTCCTTCACAAAA
>JAJYGE010000021.1 GCA_021785155.1 Planctomycetota bacterium | reverse complement strand
TAAATACCTCACATCACGGTTGTCCCCATTGGTCCGTGCGGTTGCGGCGGTGGATCTTGATGCGCCCCTGCTTGCGGCCGCGTCCCACTATTGGGAAAAGCTGGGCAACGTGCAATGGCTTCATGCGGATGTGCTGGCGGGTAAGCACCGCATTAACCCGACGGTCATCAATATTCTGCGATCCCTGAAACTCGACCATTCAACTGGATCAATAAAACTCGTATCCAATCTTCCTTACAATGTCGCCAGTCCGCTTATTGTCGATATTCTCGCGGCCCAGTGTGCTGATTACCAGCAACCGGAATCACCTTCGTCCATGCCCTTTGAACGGCTCGTATTTACCGTGCAATGGGAAGTGGGGCAACGCATGAAAGCGGCACCCGGCACCGACCATTACGGTTCACTTTCCGTGCTGATCGCCTTGATGGCCGATGTGGAGGTTCTCGCCGCCATTGCTCCGGGGGCCTTCTGGCCGCCTCCCAAGGTAAAATCGGCTCTGATACGCATTATGCCCCGCGAACGCAAAATGCGGCAGATCGCCGATGTGCAGCGCCTGCAAGACACGGTGTCCAATCTTTTTTCCCATCGCCGACAAAATATCAGCAACGCGATCCGCCATTCACTCCAGCCGCCGGTGGCCGTCGCAGTGCTGGAAAAAGTGCGCGCCGTGGGACTTGATCCGGCGCACAGATCGGAAAGTCTTTCACCGGATGAGTTTCTCCGGCTTTCAGAATGCTGGCCGAGCCGAAGCCACGTTGGCGGCCAGATAGCATCAAATGGTTCAAGCGGCCCTCCTTAAGTACCGGATCGCAAACCGATAGTTGGTCTGAAATTCAACGATCAGCTTGACTATGGACAATTACACGCACGTATTCCGTGGCGACTTGGATAAGGCGATTGGTGCCCTACCGGACTGGCATACGCCGAAGAGTCAGAGCGCACGGGCAACCGGCACCGCTGATGCGCCGATAGGTAAAAATGTCTTGGCGCGCAGTTGGGCGCTTTCGGGCATAGAATCCAAGAGTTCCGTGGAGCCTGACGGAGTCTTAGCCATGCAAGGGCGTGATGAAGAAAAGCCTCTATCCATGCGGGAAAGCCGCGATAATCAATGGGATTCAGACAAAGGCCGGAGTGGGATTCGAACCCACGAATCGCGGATTTGCAATCCGCTCCCTTAGTCCACTCGGGCATCCGGCCAGACCATGGGGCTATTCATAATAGGATAAGTCGGCAATGCCGACAACTACAGGCAGGTGCCTATGGATAGTCCTGCCCGGTGGGCCGCAATACCAGCTCGTTGATATGCATATATGGCGGCTGACTGACTACAAAGCCGATGGTTCGCGCAACGTCATCCGCGGACAGCACTTTCCCGAACTTCGCTATGGATTTCGTGAAATTTTCGAAGGTATAGCCCGCGACTTCCTGAAATTCGCTTTCCACAATGCCTGGCTTGACCGTCGTAACACGCACGCCCCGGCCACACACTTCGCGCCGCAACGATTCCGCAACGGCGGCAATGGCCCATTTAGTGGAACCATAAAATCCGCTGAACGGTGATATATTGTGCCCTGATACCGACCCCAGCACCACAATATCCCCCGCCTTTTTTTCCAGCATTATTTGTGCCGCCGCCCGCATCAGATGCGCAGCCCCCAAAACATTGAGTTTATAAAGCGATTCCCATTGCAATGGATCGCTGGTCATCACCCCGCCCGCCAGACCACGACCAGCGTTGACAACCACAATATCCAATCGGCCCGACCATGCAATGGTCTCGGCCAGTAATTTATCAATGTGGTTTTCGTCACCGGCGTCGCCGGCTAAAGCCAGTGCCGGTACACCACCGGCCTTAATTGATTCCACCAGTTCCGTCAGACGATCGGCCCGGCGGGCGGTAACCACTATTCTGGCCCCCTGCCGGGCCAGTTCCATTGCCGTGGCCCGACCAATACCCGAACTGGCACCTGTTACAATTGCGGTTTTGCCATCCAATACATGTGCCATTTCAAATTCCTTTATTTATTGATAATTTCCAAAAGTTCACACGCCAATACCCGATCACCGGCGTTCGATGAGCATAACAGACGGGTAATAAGTTCGGCAACATCGTCCGCGGTATCAATATCCGGGACCGGTGCGGATTCAGCGATCTCCAAGCCCGCGTTCCGCGCAATGGCTCTTGTTTGCATGGCGACTTTATCAGTTCCCCAGTCAATGCCGTTGAACAGCGCCACGGCTGATGAACGCAGACCTATCAGGACATAGCCGCCGTCATGGGCGGGAACCATTGCCGCATCCTTAGATACGAGGGTTTCCCCGGCCCAATCTAAATGACACCCCGTCAATTCAGGAGCATCGGCCCCGATGAAAATTATGGCATCCCCGCTGGTGAAAGCCAGAGATTTCGTCACCGCAAGCAGTCTATCACCGAGGCTGACGCCGCATTGCGGCAGCTTCGTCCAGGCTCGCCAGTCGGTCCACAATAGCGGCTGATCAGGCGGATCGTAGGCAAGAATCAGGTGAATATCTTCAGTGCCGCGTTGCCATGTTTCGGCCACACTGCGCGATCGCAATAAAAAGTGGCGATACATAGCGCAGGCTTGCTGTTGTGAAAATTCTCCATGTAGACGGGTTTTTACGTAACCACAACGCGGCGCTTTAGCCATAAGCACAAGATACACGTTACGGCGCTTCGGTCGTTTCATATTACAACCGGTCCATAAGCCGTGTTTGCATGCCGCAGTGACTTATGATCGTCAGATTGCATGATGAGGTAGCGCAGGGCCGTGTCCCAATTCCGCACGCTGGTGCGCATAACTCCGCGTCTCCAGTGCCGGTCACTGATGCGTACAGGATAATTGAGGTAAATGGGATACGCCGTGCGCTTGAGTCGAAGCGATAATTCATAATCTTCCAAACAATCCTGCCGTGGAAACCCTCCGGCGGCGGTTAAAATGTCCACGCCAAAAAACA
>JAJYGE010000365.1 GCA_021785155.1 Planctomycetota bacterium | reverse complement strand
GTGGCTTCGTGGCCACGGCGGTTACCAACTGCCCGTGCGGCAGGCGCACAGATATTTTTTGATTCTGGAATTTCAGCGTATATAACCTGCCCTGACGGGCCAGAAGCGTCAGGCGGGTGTTATGCGCGAAGGTAACATTGCGTATGACCTGCCCCTTTTTGACCACCACCTGATCATTCCAGGCAATATGGGAAATCACATACCAAAGCCCGATGACCGCAATCAGAATTTTGATGACGGTAATGATCACTTTGCGCGCGGTGTGCGATTTTGCCTGCGTCATGATGTCCAATGGTTAGGGGGAATTGGAGATTAAATCCCCAGGTCCTGCCGGGTTAAGATGGATTCAAACATAAAGCCCGCGGATTCAATATTTTCCCGCGCGCCTTCCTGACGGTCTATGACCGCGACAATTTTTTCAACTTGCGCCCCGGCCGCGGTAATCACCTTGGCCGCCTCCAGCACCTGTCCGCCGGTGGTGGCGATATCTTCTACCAGCAGCACGGTGTCACCGGCCAAAAGCGCTCCTTCGATGAGTTTACTGGTGCCATAATCCTTTTTGGAATTACGCACAATAAAAAAGGGCAAACCCGCCGCCAGAGATGCCGCCGCCGCCAAGGCCACGCCACCGAGTTCCGCTCCGGCAATGCGCGTGGTCAAGGGCGAACGCGCTGCGGCCATACGGGCACCAAGTGCCGCGAGAATGTCAGGCTGCGTTTCAAAGAGATATTTATCCATGTAATATTTGGATTTCCGCCCGGAACGCAGGGTAAAATCCCCTTCCAAATACGCTACTTCCTTGATCCGGGCGGCCAATTGTGATTTATCAAGCATAAAAAAGCTCCTTAACCATATTGGTGGCGAATTATAGCGATTTTTCAGCCGCTGGCACGCCGACCCGCGCAGAATGGAACTTTCGCACAGAGAAATGAATCGGATTATGTTCGCCGCTTGTGCCGGAAGCAAAACGCATTGCGATGGTACCGGAGGGTTGGCTCGCCCTCCTTGGGCCAGACAATAGCTACTATGTCAAACCGCGGATTCCAGCGATTGAGCTTTTTGCGATGCATGAACCAATTGGCTGCGCGAATCAGAAATTGCTTTTTTTGCTTGGTTACCGTGGCTTCGGGCGTGGTGAATTCTTCGCTGGATCGTGTCCGGACTTCCACAAAGACCAGATCATTGTCATCCAATGCGATAATATCCAGTTCACCGCCGGGGCAACGCACATTGCGCGCCAGAATTTTCATGTCCAATTTACGTCGCAGGTGTTCTGCCGCCAACGCTTCGCCCCGCGCACCAAGATTGTCCGCAGTTCCCCACCGTTTTAGCCAGTTCCACACGTTCATGAACGTTAAGCATATCCCGGCCACGCCAATTCCGCCATCACTTAATTGCATCGGCGGAATTGGTGGCCTTCCATCAAATCATATTATTTTCCGGAATCTGTTGCTGGTGCAGCCGCGGGCATTGCATGATGGGCGTGCCGCGGGCCATGGTTCCACTTCATCATGCCCATGCACCCATGTTGATGGTGGGCTTTAAGCAGGCGAACCAGCCGCAGGCCCTCCAGTTTGCCGGTTTTGGCGTTAAATACAAACGCGTATAGTCCGGGGTGCAATCCCATGGCCATCGCAGCCCGGCCCGGCATCATCATCCGGTGCATCATCATGTTGTGACGCTGCCGCCAAGCCTTCTTTGGATTACATTTCTGTACAGCATGGTTGCCCGGCTTATTATGCTGGCCGTGTCGGCCCGGAGGCATACCCATTCCCGGCATGGGATGGTGCATCATCATGCGTGGATGCGGCGGCATCGCCGGAGCTGCGGTGATGGCGCGGATGGGCTTGGCTTGTGTTGCGTTGCCTTTTACATTCACCCCCAGAAGTTCCCAACCATTGGCCAGAACCAGGGAATTGGGGCTGTGGCCAAGGCCGCCTTGAATATTGGCAACATATGGATGGCTGTAATCTGGTAAATAGATAATTTGTAATTCATACGTCGGCGGCTGTGGTGGACGGGTCCGCATTCGGCCACCCATCATGGGCATGGGTGGTCTTGGCCGGGCCATGCCGTGGCCACGGTGCATGGGGCCCTGCCTGCCTCGATCGCCCATCATTGCGCCCATATCATGGTGGTCCCCGGCAGCATGATGCGGCATATCCGCCGGCGCATTGTGATTTTCCATGTCTTTGGGGCCACGGTGTTTTCCCATCATCGGTTTATTGTGATGCATCATTGCCATCATCATGGGCATCGGTGGCGTGGGTCGTGCGGGCATTTGCGTTACCAGCAAATAGGGTTCAGGCTGAAAAAATCGTACCCCGGCAATCGCCGGATCATTCACCTGCGCCACCGATACCGGCCTAACCTGTACCGAAGCACACCCTCCCACCAAACCACCCAAAGCCAAAAGCGAAAAAACTCTGATAACCCGCTGCGCGTTCATGCTGAACACTCCTCAAAAACAAATTCCGCCACATTGCCCCGTCTCCATCATAGGCCCCCACGCTTGAAGATTCCAATAGTTGCAGAATTCCAATGAATGGGGAAAGTGCTACGCCCGGTCTTCGTCATGGCTATGCGCCGGTAGCGCGCTATCGTTAAATTGAAACAGCTGTACAATTATAAATGTATGGCCGCGCGGTATAAATGATGTCGGTTACACAGTTCAGTCCGTGAAAACATCAGCCGTAGAGCCAATCGTATGGACAGGGGAACCAATGGATCAACAAACAAATAACGAAGGCACCTGTACGAGCTGCGGCCAGGCGATCGTTGAATCCTCCAACAGTTGGCATGGGCAGGAGGTTTGCGATATGTGCTTCTCGGTTCTGCAAGTCAAGGAGAAGCAGGCCGGTGGGATCTCGAAGTGCCAGGAGTGTGGCAAGGAGATTGAAAGTGCAGGGTCGGTGAAACTCTGGATGGAAAAAATATTGTGCCCCCCGTGCTACGAAATACTTCGTGGGCCACGCAGCG
>JAJYGE010000359.1:600-2980 GCA_021785155.1 Planctomycetota bacterium | reverse complement strand
CACTGTTACCACGGTGCCCGAACCGGCGGCACTGGCGTTGATGTTGCTCGGCGGCTTGGGTTTGCTGGTACGCCGGCGCGTGCGAAAGGTGATATGACCGGCTTGCCATATTTTCCCCTTGAATTTGTCAGGGAGAGTTTGCGTTTCCGCTCCGCAGTTGTTGGCGCTGATGGTATCGATTATCGGGCGCGCCCTCATCGCTGGCCAAATAAATAGCAGGGTCTTTTAGTTTTCCCTTTATTCGTTCTTTTTCGTCTTCGTGACATTTTGGGGCAGAACGATTTATTGGGAAATTTGATCAAGCTGTCTCCCGAAAATCTACGCAGCCCTGAAAACCCGGGATTAATCAGACGCGGTGCCTGACGGAACTGGTAGTATGGGTTCAAAGACTGTATAACGATATTATGCAAAAAGCGGTGTGGGACTTGCCTCCCACGCCAGGGCGGACACAGCGGTGCGGGAATGCTGTCAATCGTTGCTGCCCGGACGCCGACCGGGAATCTTCCAAAAAATTCTCGCCGGCTTGAGAGAGTCGCACTTTGGCGACGCAGCAGAGAAAGGCCCACCGGAATGTCAAAACGGTCTGAACACGAGTTGCGGCGGCTAATCGAAGAGGCCGTGAGCCTTGAATGCAGCCTGGCAGAGCGCGGGCTTTGGTTCTGCGTGGACGCCTTGGAGGTCCGCGGGCACCCACCCGAGCATATTTTGGCTTGGGCCACGGTCCATTTCCTGCCCGCAGGCTCGCCCTTCTGTTGCGGAGAGGTGGAGTGTTCCTTGGAGGCGATACCTCCGTGGGAATGGGAGCAGCGGATAGGCGAGCGGCTCAGAGTGGCGATGGGCCTGCGTCAGAGCGTAAGCGTCGATTTCGGATACAGCTTTCCCGCCGGACATGGTCACTGCGAATCCCGCATCGGAGTGAATTACCACGATGGCGTTGAATTCCTTTACACATCCCACCACGACATTGACTGGCTCGGCGTCGTTGATGTCTTGAAGGAAAAGGGTGTGGAGTTCAGCCCGGGCCTGACCGTCGCGGAAATCCAAGAAGCCGAAGCCCGTTTCCAACTTCGCTTCCCGCCGGATCTCAAGAGTTTCCTGCAAACGGCACTACCGCGCGGCCCAGGATTTCCCGATTGGCGGTTATCTATGGCGGAAAAGAACAACATACCACCGGTGGGAACCTTGAAACGCTGCTATTGCGGTCGTGAGTTTATTTGCCAGAATACCGGAGCTAAATGTTGGTGCTCTGATTTGCCATTAATTCCGGGATTGGCCAAGCGGGGCGAGGTGTCGGATTGTTACTGCCGGGAATGTCTCCAGATGCTCATTCGGGAAATGTCCAACAACAACCTGAAACAGCAGTGAAAACCAAAACTCGCGGCAGCTTTGCTTTCTACCCACGCAACTCTCATTTCGCGATCCGCCCCGCCCAAGGTCGGGCTACCGACGGCACCGGACTGAACATGCTTATGGCTGCTTCCTTCCGGACCTGACCAGGTTCACAGTCAACCCGTGCATCGGGCCCGACCATGGCCGGGGCGCACGCGCGAAGCGAGTATAATAGCAGCATTTGCCGGGTGTGGCGAATCTCGTCACTCAAAAACCAGTTGGTTCGCGGCCGTCGCCCTCGTCTGCCGCCATATCTCGTATCTGCGGCAAGCGTTCAATGAGTACCGGCAGCGCGTTTTTTACCGTATCCCAGACAACGTCCAAGTTGATGTCGAAATAGCCGTGGGTCATGCGATTGCGCATGCCTTTCATGCTTCTCCACGGTATGTCCGGATGGAGATCCAGGAAATCTTCGTGCGATTGGAGTATTTTTGAGGCGGCCCTCCCCCCGATAACAATCAGATTAAGGATTACCGCCTGCTGCGTGCGTCTATCAGCGAGAAATTCGACTTTATTCATATGTTCCAAATAGCCGAACGCAAGTTTGGATGCATCCAGCATGTGGTCAAGATAGTCAATCAATCGAATGCCGTTCATACCTGGCGAGCCTCCGCGAGTACCTGCTGGCGAAACTTTGGGGGCAGATCGCCCGGTGTCTTTACGTCGACCGGAACTCCCAGTGATTCCTCCAACTCGATCTGGAGGCCGCCAAGGTCAAAAAGGGTGGTGCCGGGCGGCGCGTCGACAATCAGGTCAAGGTCGCTGCCCTCTCTGTCCGAGCCATGCACTACGGAACCGAACACCCGCGGATTTGCAACGCGAAAGCGGCTTGCCACTTCACGGATAAGCATTCGCTTCTCTTCCAAGGCAACTGAGGGTTTCATTTCGGACTCCTGAGCGACTACAAAGCCCCATGTTATTCTAATGGCAGATTCCCCGCCACAGCTATTATCACCCGGGGCTCGTTTGGGCCTGTGACAGTTTCTGCGGC
>JAJYGE010000359.1:0-590 GCA_021785155.1 Planctomycetota bacterium | reverse complement strand
ATTACAACTTTGGTATGACACAGCTATTATCACCCTGTCTATTATCACCCGGGGCTGATTTTATGGTTGTTGATTTTGCTTTTCGAATTTGCGATGCCTGTTCGCCGCGTTAAGATAATCGTGGTATTTGAACCGCGGTCTGGTAATCGCTTTGTCATCGTTCACGTGGAGGTATTGCATCGTGACTGCTCCGGGTGCAATTTGGAATTTCCTCATCGGTCTGTGGGGCCTCTCCTACGGATACAATATTTGGCCTAAACGTGCAGTGCCGGTAGCGGGGCCGGATAAGAAGGGGCGCGGGTTGATAATTTTTGGCTATATTTTTGTCGGCCTGGCCATCGGACAGATGTTCCTGCTTTCCAGCGGGATCGTTAAGCCCCATTTATCTGACGAGCGCGCCGCGCACGCAGCGATGCAGAAATTTCGCAGCGCTGCCGACGCCGGCAGTTATAAGGCGATGTTCCACATCGGTGTTTTATACGAGAACGGAGAAGGCGTTTCACGCAGCCTTCCAAAGGCCATCCAATGGTACAGGAGGGCGGCAGCAGGCGGGTTTCCAGCCGCGATGGTCCAGATCGGGGCGCTTTACC
>JAJYGE010000186.1 GCA_021785155.1 Planctomycetota bacterium | reverse complement strand
TTGTTGCAAAAGCAGGCTTTTCTTACAGGATCGGATAATGATAAATATTGGCTTTCTGATTTTCCCGGATATCGACCAACTCGATTTCACCGGACCGCTTGAAGTTTTATCGCGAATACCCCGTGCTGCCATTCACATCATATGGAAAAAGCTCGAACCGGTGCGCGATATTCACGGGCTTATTCTTACGCCGAGCATATTGCCGACGAATTGCCCGCGACTGGAAATACTGGTGATCCCCGGCGGACCGGGCCAGGAAGCGTTGATGGAGGACGCGGAAATAATTAATTTCGTCCGCACTCAAGCAGCAGAAGCCAGGATTGTTCTTTCGGTTTGTACCGGCGCACTGGTGTGCGGCGCGGCTGGCTTGTTAGATGGAAAATCCGCAACTACCCACTGGGCCTCAATGCACCTGCTAAAGTATTTTGGAGCCAAGCCGGTCAGGCGCCGCGTTGTCATCAGCGAGAATCTCATCTCCTGCGCAGGCGTCACGGCGGGGATTGATGGGGCGTTAGTGGCAGCCGCACAATCGGTCGGCGAGAAACCGGCAAGGATTATACAGTTGGCGATCGAATACAACCCCAAGCCACCGTTTAATTGCGGCAATATTCGCACCGCGCCACGCTCGATCACCATTCCAGCACGGAAACAATTTGCACTCGTGTCAGCCAAACGGCTGAAGACCGCCCGACGGCTACGGCGTTGTTAATAATTGTAAAATGCGACCGGTGCCGCCAATTGTCATTGCAGTGAAAACTCGGACGAGAGCTAATCGAAGGATTTTTTTGCAGGGACTTTTTGATAATCACGGGTCAAATTCCGCTCGAAGACATAAATAGCGCGAAAGGCAGACCGGTGCCAAAGCGGTGTAAAGCTGTCCTGGGCACAGCGTTTAGCGCTTTAATGATTTCCCGCTCCCGCGGGGGGCTCCCGCTGAAGCCGCGCGGTTGGCTGATATTCGTGTTATTATTGTTTCTAGTCGAGCAGTTGATCCAGCAAACATTAATTGATGGGTGACAGGAGTTTGATAATGGTGGCAAAAGCGATTGTAACAACAGTAGTATGGCTCGTATTGCCGGGGCTTTTTATTGCGGCGCTTAATGGATGTTCCACAAACCATCCCGGCGCACCGCACGCCGCAATGAACATTCGGCGCGACAAGGGCAGATGCCCCGGGCGGCCACTGGCCGTTCCCGGAACAGACATGACCATAGGGGCCAACTGGGGTCGCATGCCCCCAATGACCGAGGCGATTCACCGCCCATGGCCAGCAATGAAATCGGATTATTTTTCCGGTGTGGTGAAACATAATCCGATTTACCTTCGCGATCTGGATGCGAAGAGCCATTATCGCGACTGCAATCCCACCTTTTGCCAGGAAGCTATCGGGCTGGCCAATATTCCATGGTTTTACACCAACTTGGCCATCACGCCGGTACTGATGTGCTTAAATCCACCTTGGACGCAAGTATGTTCAGTTCCGAGGCACATTTCGCCGATATATCAAGGTTATTTACCACTGCATGGGGCTGTGGCGCCAGTGCCAACGACCGGGCGCATTGACTGGCCCTATCCAGTGGTGCATATTTCCGGCGTGGCACTGCCGAAGCAGTAATTTTTTCGGAACCTCGGCAGCCTACCGCGCTAGAAAACGGATACTGTTTTTTCGGCCCTTTGGTTATCAGACATCGGGCATTCTTTAATATGGAGTTTTACGTTTGTCCTTACAAGAAATAGATCCCTTTCCTTGGTTCCTGCACAAAGACGTGCCTTTGATTATTAATGGCCAGCGGGTTGAGATGAATATTCGCGCATCGGAATGGACCAAACGATGGCGACCTTTTCTGTCGAATCTCCTTGAATTGCAGCGACTTTGCGGCAGGCGTATGCTTGTGGGGGTGGCGGGAGCGCCCGGGTCCGGTAAATCTTTTTTTACCGAACAACTGGCCTGGATGGCATCAAAAAACATAATGCCAAAAGTGAATGTTGTCTCTCTACCCATGGATGGATTCCACTTTCCCGAATCGGTACTGGCGGAACGATTTTTACAATTGGAGGATGGGCGGCAACTACGCATGAACCAATGCAAGGGTGCACCTGATACGTTTGACGTTCCCATGCTGCGGGATCATCTTGAGCGATTAAAGCAAATCCCACAGAAAATGACTTGGCCCGGCTATGACCGGGTACATCATAGACCCGTTCCGCACGCCATCAGTGTGCACGAATCGGTAAATCTGGCGATGGTGGAAGGAAATTATCTATTTCTCGACCGACCACCGTATCAAGGCATATCGGATATTTTCGATCTTCGCATTTATTTGGAAGCGCCTCCGGCTTCGATCGTGACCAACTTGATGAACCGCCACATAGAAGGCGGAAAAACCGTCGCAATGGCGAAAGATTGGGTGAAGCACGTTGATCTGCCGAACGCCCGTCTCGTGGAGATGACCAAAGCCAAAGCCGAGGTGCTGATCCAGCGTGACCGCGACGGCGCGATTTCCGCCGTCGTGTGGGCCAATACACCGAGTTCTTCCGAGCCGAATCCTGATGACGTATGATGATGTGTTCGCCGCCGGCTTCAGCCGGCACGGCTTAGGTATGCGTTACGCGCAAGGGATGTCCGTTGCGCCGCCCGATAAGATTGTTATGGGAGTTACTTCATGCGCTTCACAAAAATGCACGGCATAGGCAATGACTACATATATGTTGATGTATTTAATCAAACAGTCAATAATCCCGAAGCTCTTGCGGTTAAAATTGCGGATCGACATTTTGGTGTCGGCGGCGACGGCTTAATTCTTATCAGCCCACCCACTGCACAGGCCGCCGCACAAGGTGCGCATGTTCGTATGCGCATGTTCAACGCGGATGGAAGTGAATCAGAAATGTGCGGTAATGGCGTACGATGTGTTGCAAAATACGCCTTTGATCACCGCCTGACCACAGCCAATCCGGTAAGGGTTCAAACCGGGTCCGGCGTG
>JAJYGE010000163.1 GCA_021785155.1 Planctomycetota bacterium | reverse complement strand
TTCCGATCTGATCGTGGCATACAAGGATGCCAATGATAATAAATTTCATTGGCGGCTTGGTTTCGGGTCGAAGCATTTGCTGGTGACGCAATTGGGTGTTAAAACGCCATCGGGTTGTCATTATGTTGTTACATATATCGATGACGCGGCTGAAGGCCCGGCTGGCCTGAGTATTTCGGGCACTTCTCCGCGGTACCTGCTGCAACTGCGGTTGACTGACCGAAATCAAGCCACGGCAATGGCTCAGATTCCGTAGATACCAATGATTTAACGAAAGTGTTGATGAGCGCGAACGTCGTGAGTGAAGTTATTATGCGGCACCCGTTTGTGGCGGGCGGGATGGGGCTTGGCGCTGCTGGCGCGGCGGCGATGTGGTATAGCGTACTATATTCGGGAAGTCATATCGTGGCGCCGGTGATTAAGACCATTGAACGCAACGATGCGGTGGCTTTGACTTTTGACGATGGTCCGACGCCAGGATATACGGATCGTGTGCTGGATACATTGCAGCGGCACAATTCACATGCCAGCTTTTTTCTTATTGGAACGCACGTTCGGCAGCATCCGGAACTGGTGCGGCGAATAATGGCAGAAGGGCATACGATAGGCAATCATACATGGGATCATGACCACCATGGCGTATGGCATGGCGAAGCGTACTGGCTGGATCAGTTGCAGCGAACCAGCGCGGCATTGGAGGATGTCACCGGGCGGGTGCCGGCATTGTTTCGCGCGCCAATGGGATTTAAAACACCGCCGCAGGCACGGGCTGTGCGCAAGGGTTCGATGCGATACATTGCCTGGCGGGTGCGCGCCTGGGATACGCTGAAGATATCGCCGCGCACCATTTGCCGGATTGTGACATCACAAATTCGACCGGGCGACATTGTGACAATGCACGACGGGCTGGAACCGGCGCGCAAAGCCTGTTCGCAGGAGTCAACGGTTCAGGCGTTGCCGGAGATTCTAAAAATTCTTAAAGATCGCAACTTGTCGTCGATTAATCTTGAGCATGGTCTGTCGTGCGGGGCATATCAATAGCGTTGCCAACATATCTGTGTTTTGCAGGTACATGGTGCAAAGAGAGATCGTTTCGCGGGGCTTCGTGCGCGAGTTGGCGTTGCCGGATTATCGGGCTGCACGTGTCGGGTTATTGCATCCGTTGAAGCGCAAAGGCTCGGGCGGTTTCCATCGCTTTTTCAATCTGGTGCGCATCTTTGCCACCCGCCATGGCCATCTGTGGCCGGCCTCCACCGGTTCCTCCGACGATCGGCGCAACGGTTTTCACCCAATCCCCGGCACTTATTTTGTTTATCAGAGAATCGCTGACGGCAGCAACAAAATTAACCTTTGGTGGAAGCAGATTGCCTTGTTTGTCCGTTTCAGTAATTGTGGATGCTAAAAGCATGGCAACCGCAGCGGGGTGAAGTTTTTTCTTCACCGCGTCCACTGTGGCGCGCAATGTCGGGATATCCGCATCGGACAGTTGTCCCACGATGAGTTTGCAGTCTGCGAAACTCTGGGCTTGATCCAGCAGCAAGGCGATGGTGCCGTTGATATCGGTAGAATTCTGGGACAGCGAGCGCCTTTTTTGCTCCTGTTTGATGCGTTCCTGAACATGCGCGGCGGCGTGAAGAGCGCGGCGGCGGGTAATGAGGGGAAGTGTTGTGTCGCGGCTGGCCTGTTGCAGTGAACTTGCCAGCGCGACCAGATCATCCGATTTTGCCTGTTTACTGGAGGCGGTGAGTGCTTCAACGGCGGCGGCGTTGCGCCGGGCGGTCTGGGCGGCGGCACCGGTAACCGCAACGAGGCGGCGCACGCCCTTGCTGACTGATTCTTCGGCAATAATGGCAAATTCTTCCGCTTCGCCGGTACTGGCCAGATGCGTTCCGCCGCAAAATTCAATCGAATATTGTCGCCATTCGGGGTTTTCGGGATTCGCCAGTAAATCCGATACCGGCACACCAACTGAAACAACACGCACGAGAGGGGGATATTTTTCACCAAATACAGCGCGAAGCGAATGTATTTGTCTTGCTTGTTCCAGCGGTGCGAGTTGCGTGTAAACCGGGAGCTTTTTGCCGATAGCGCCCCGCACGAGCATTTCCACTTGCTCCAATTCATGATCTTCCATGGATTTTGGCTGGACGAAATCAAAACGCAGTTTATCTGAGTCCACCAGCGAGCCTTTCTGTTCGACATGATCGCCGAGTGTTTCGCGTAAGGCCCAATTTGCCAGATGCGTTGTCGTATGATTTTTTTCAATGCGTTTTCGGGCGCTGAAAACCGAGGCGCTGGCGGAATCGCCGCGTTGCAGTTTGCCATTTTTCAAGTGGCCAACGTGCAGCACATACCCGCCAAGCTGCCGCGCCGCTTCCACAATAAATGTGGCGCCCGAATCGGTTTTTATTTCACCCTGATCACCGATCTGGCCGCCCATTTCTGCATAAAAATTAGTCTTTTCAAGAATGAGCGCGACGGTGCCGGATTCATTGGCCGTGATGGATTCCTGCAGGCGATGTCCATCCCAAATGGCGGCTGCGTGCGTGCGCAGGGGCTTATGTTCATATTTGGCATGATCGTCGGTTGGTTTAACGCGAAGCAGTGGCAGTTCGGCCAGGACTTCCGGTGGCATATCTGACACGCTGGATTGAGTCGCTTTTCCTCCGGCGCGGGCCTTTTCCCGGGCCTGCTCCATGAGCTGTTCATAGCCATGGATATCCACACCCATGTTCTGCTCCCGTGCCATTATCTGCGTGAGATCAATGGGGAATCCAAAGGTATCGTGCAGTTTGAAGGCGTTCTGGGCGGAGATGATTGTGCGCTGCTGTTTTTCAGCGCGGGCTTCCTCGGCGGCGAGTTGGAACAATTCCAGTCCACGATCCAATGTGCGGCTGAAACTCCGCTCTTCATCTTCAATGATAGCGGCGACATGTGCGGGATTTTTGGCTAATTCCGGAAACGCGTCGCTCATGGTGCTGAGATCGGAA
>JAJYGE010000252.1 GCA_021785155.1 Planctomycetota bacterium | reverse complement strand
CACACCAAAAAACATTGCCTGATCACCGTAAGGCATACAGAACCAGTTGGCCCGCAGACGATTGCCGATTTCAACGAATCTGAATTTCAGGCGTGCGGAAGTAATGCGGTGGCCCATTGCGCCCCACCGCCACCGTGCGTTGGTACCCAAGGCCGCAATGAGAACCGTCCGGCTATGGGGCCTGAATTCCATATCCGCATGCGCGATAAGAATAACATCCGGCGGCAAAGCCGCGTCACTGAGGAGATGTAAAACACCGGCCGCTGCGGCTCTTCCACGATCGGGTGTATCAGAAGGTACACACCGCACGCCGGCATTCGCGGCGATGGCGGATGTTGCGGATGATTTATCCGCATTTACTACCACAATGCATTGATCGGCGGAAAAATCAGATAAAGATGCAAGGCATTTTTCCAATAGCGGCGCATCATCCCGACACGGAATCACCACACCCATGCGAGTCGCTGCGGGCGGCAACGCCGGGACCATAACTCCGGCAGCGGCATCTTGACGATCAGAAACGATTGGTAGCACCATAAGTCGCCATAGCACCTTACTCGATATTCCGAGGCTTTCCGATGCATTGGTAGGCCATATTGTCATAATCTTACATTTTGACCCGACCCGAAAGTGCATCCGCCAAAATCGCCTTATTCGCCTGTTCAATCTGTGCTCCCGTCGGCAAGCCGCGGGCAAGACGGGTGATATTGACGCCGGAACGTTCCAGTTGGCTTTGCAGATACAGTGCCGTGCCATCGCCATCCATCGTGGGGTTGGTGGCAATAATTACCTCACGCACCAATGGGTTTCCGGACGCATCACGTCGGTCAATGCGTTCCACAAGCGCTTGAATTGTAAGGTGTTCCGGATTTATTCCATCCAAAGGATTCAAATGCCCCAACAACACATGGTAAACGCCCTTATAGGTACCGGTGGACTCGATTTGAAACAGGTCCTTGGGCTGCTCCACGACGCACACCAAGCCCGCATCCCGGTTGGGATTACGGCAAATTTCACACGGGTCGGTTTCTGTCAGGTGATAGCAGATGCTGCAATGACGAACCTGATCTTTGACCGCGCGAATCGCATCCGCCAATGCCCCAGCCTCTTCGGACGTGCCTTTGAGAATATGAAAGACCATGCGTTCAGCCGAACGGCTTCCCACCCCGGGCAATTTGCCAAACAGGTCCATAAGCCGGCGAACGCTGGCGCTATAAGCCATGGAATGATCAGTCATGACGGCATTCCCATCATTTTTTGCAATCCAGAAAGGTCCACATCTCCGGCCACGCCCTGCATTTCCTGCTGCACCATTCTACGCGCATTGGCCAAAGCCTCATTGACGGCGGTGCGGGTTAAATCAGCCAGCACGGAAGCATCCTGCCGGGGCGCATCATCCGAGAAGCGGATATTGACGATCTCCATGTGGCCATTGGCGGTAACGGTAATCATCCCGTCGGCGGCGGCCCCATCGGCCCGCATCGTGCCGAGCTTCTGCTGCACTTCAGCCATTTTAATCTGCATTTCCTTCGCCCGGGCCATTAACGGCCCAAGCTGACTCAGGGATTTTAATGAATCAAACATGTATCCTCATTTCTTTAACAACAAATATTCATTTCAGCCCGATTCCGCCGGAGCTTCCGCAATTACTTCAATGGCTTCCACATTGATGAGTTTAGCGCCCATTTTGTCGATTAACTGCCGTACCGCAGGCATTTCCTGGGCGCGTTGCATCAACTCCGGTGAAACGCGGGGACCGGGCGTTGGAGCCGGGCGGGCTGCCGCGGAGGCCGCAATGGATGCGACCGCGGCTACCGGCCTGGGCGCGGCAATCATTTCCAAACGGAATGGTTTACCCAGCACCGCAGTCAAGGCTGATTCCATGATACGCATATAGCGCTCGCTGCAGACCATCGTGTGGCTATGCCCAGGAACCTCCAGGCGCACCACTCCGGTGGTTGCGTCAATTGTAAGAATCCGAGCTTGACCATTGAGTAAATTCACCAGCGATGCGCCCTGATGTTCCAGCAGATACGCTTCCACGGCCTGCCAAGCCGGGTCAGCAACATCCTTTGCGTCACCGGAGTCAGCCACGGGTGATGGCACCGGTAATGGTGGTGCGATGTGTTGCGACGCCACGGCGGGCGGTGTTATTAACGTTTGTGGAATTGCGGCCTCAGGCGGCAGCGAGCTGGCAACGGGACGGGTAGTACCAGCAACGGTCGTCATGACATCATTTTTTTTTTTCGATTCGGTCGCGGCCGCCGGCAATTGGCTTGATTCCAGAACTTGCCGGATGGAACTGAACTGTGCGGCCATGGCCAATCGAACCATTAAGGCATCGAATAAAGGCCGCTGCATCGTGGAACCACGCAGGGATCTTAACGTCTGGTCACAAAGTGCGATGTGATGCACCAGGACGGCGGCGTCGAAGGCCGGAGCCAGTTTTACCAATGCGCCGCGCCATTCACCGGGAATATCCAAGATTTGCGTTTCTGTTCCACAGACGCGTAACACCATTAAATTGCGCAGCAAATCGGTTAATTCCGCCAGCACCTGCTCAGCCGACATACCTTCCAGAAGCATCTGATCGGAAAGTTTCAATACCGCCGCCGCATCTCCGGCGGCCATAGCGACCGCCAAATCGGTCATATTGGCTAATGATGGCTTTCCCAGTAATTCATCAAGCAGTTTTTCCGTTATGCATCCGGCCCCCAACGACAGCACACGATCCAAGAGCGACAGGGCATCGCGCATTGAACCGGCGGCGAGAATGGCAATGCGATGAAGCGCGGCTGTTTCCGCCTCGGTATTTTCCTGCTTGCAGATGTCTGCCAGATGGGCGGTGATCCGCGCAGCGGGGATATTTTTAAAATCATAGCGCTGGCAACGGCTCAAAATAGTCGCCGGTACCTTGTGCACATCAGTGGTGGCAAAAATAAATTTAACGTGCGGAGGTGGCTCTTCAAGCGTTTTGAGTAACGCATTAAACGCAGCGATGGAGAGCATG
>JAJYGE010000188.1 GCA_021785155.1 Planctomycetota bacterium | reverse complement strand
TCACGCCGGAACTTAAAATGCCGCCCGGCTTTAAGGGGCCGGCATTGCCCACCGGGTCAACTCCGGCGGCGGTTGCGGCCACAGCCGCGGTTCCAGTAGCTCCGGGAACCACCGCTGCGGGTACCAGCAATAATGTCGCGGCAACTGGTCTTTCCGCCCCGGTTCCGCCGATGACCACCAGTTCCGGACCGGCTTCCGCTGTTGTGCCGGTTCCACCTCCGGCATCCACGGCACCTCAGCCGTCAACGCCTTCGGTTGTTAGCACGACGCAGGCCGCAACGACCGCCCCGGCGGGAGCCACGGTTGTCAACATGCCCGCCGTGCCACCAGTTGCGGTGAAGTTCAGCCCAGATGCGTTCAGTACCTACCGAGATTTGAACCGGCAGATGCAATTACAATTTGATAAGCCCATCATGCAGCGCGATTTGCAACCCCTTTTGAAGTCTTTTGAAAATTTAATCCAGCGTCCCAATATGCCTCACTCGGTTATTGATGGCAGCAACGCCCGGGTTAAATTGCTTAAAAAGCAGATTGCGATTCAAGAAATCGTGGCTGCTTCGCAAAAACAAAAGCCGCTGAAAACAGTGTTGGCACCCTATCAACAAAAATGGGAACAGTCGCAGAAACAACTCGCCAAGGCTGAAGCCAAGGCGCCATATATCGCATACGGCATACTTAAAACCAGCACGGTTTTGAAAAATTACGCGCTGGTGGATCCCACCACGGGCCGCGTTGTGGCATACTTGCAGCCAACGTCAAAAATTGACATCTCCAAACTGCTGGGATCATATATTGGCGTAAAAGGTGAAGTTGTCAGCAGCACGGGCGTGGTGATCCATGTCATTAAAGTCACGGCAGCCACCATGTTCTCCGAGCCATCGGCGGCGCGGTGAAGATCGTTCGGCCCGGCGCCATGATGACTTGCTTGCTGCCGGAGATCCATTGGATATAAATAGAGGCAGTATAGGAAAAGGTTGAACCAGATCATGGCGCACAGTGATATTCTTTTCCCCCTGTTGGACGCGTTTAAAATTGAATTACCCTCTTGGGGGTTCGCCGATACCGGAACGCGGTTTGGAAAATTCTTCCAGGATTCCGCCGCCGGCGATATTGACGAGAAACTCGCTGATGCGGGACATGTGCATAGACTCACTGGTTCATGCCCGACCGTAGCCGTGCACGTGTTGTGGGATTTTAAGAAAAATCAGGATGCCACGGAGGTATCTGCTTTGGCCGCGCGGCACGGAGTGGCGATTGGCTCAATAAATCCCAATGTGTTTCAAAATCAGGAATATAAATGGGGCAGTATTACCAATCGTTCGGAGGCTATTCGGCTTGCGGCCACAGAACACATTCTCGATTCGTTAAAAATAGGCCGGTCTGTTGGCAGTCACTATTTGTCGCTCTGGTTTGCCGACGGAATCAATTATCCCGGTCAATCCGATATCATTGCGCGTAAGCATTGGGCGACCGAAGCGCTTAAGCAGGTTCATGCCGCCATGCCGCATGACATGACCATGCTGGTGGAATACAAGCCTTTTGAGCCGGCATTTTATGCTACCGATATTGCGGACTGGGGCATGGCTTCACATTTTGCCCGTTCCGCCGGCCCGCGCGCCAAGGTGCTGGTCGATACCGGACACCATTATCAGGCCACCAACATTGAGCAAATTGTGGCCTGGCTGCTGGATGAAAACTTGCTGGGCGGCTTTCATTTTAACGACCGCAAATATGCTGATGATGATCTGACCATGGGATCCATTGATCCATATCAGATTTTCCGGATATTTCATGAAATAGAAAACCATCGTTTCCGAACCGGTCAGTTGCCGCCGATCGCCTATATGGTGGATCAGAGCCACAACCTTAAGCCTAAGATTGAAGCGATGATTCAAACCGTTGATATAGCTCAACAGTTGTATGCCAAAGCATGCCTGGTTGATCGCCCGGCACTGGCCCTTTCACAAGCCCATGAAGACCTGGTACAAAGCGAAAATATTTTACGCGGGGCCTTTTTAACCGATGTTCGTCCGCTTCTGGCGGATTGGCGCAAAGCCCGGAACCTTCCTGCTGACCCCTTGGAAGCCCATCGTCGCAGCGGGTATGAAACCAAGGTCGCGGCGGAACGCCGCAAGAAATATGGTTCTAAAGGCGGCGGTGGCTACGCCTGATACACCCATGCGGAGAATTCACCATGTCTGAAAGCATATCGTCCAAGCATCTTTTCAGTCATTGGTCCGCTAAAACATGGCGGCGCTTTGCATCGGTCGCTTGTGGCGTGTGTTGTGCCACTTTTCTTGGCGGTGCGGCGCTGTTTTTATTTCCACCTGCCCATGTGTCCGGTGGCCCCGCCCGGAACGGCCCTGCATTGTCGCTGGCGTTTATCGCGACGCTGTGCGGTGGGGCCGGCATCTTCGGATTTAATCGCTATGCGGCATTAAACGCGGATGATCAATTCATTGCATTATGGACCAATTTGTTATGCCGGGTGATGGCCATGGTGCAATTGCTCGCGTTTGCCACGGTATTGGCCTGGATGATTCTGCATTATATCGGGTTGCCGGTGATGGGGCATTTTCATGGGTTTCAACGCTAATTATTTTTTAGGTAGCCAAGTCAATATTCAATCATGTGTTAATGTTGCGCATGGATTTCGTTATTTTGCCATGAGTTTTTTGGTAATCCTCCGGTTTATCACATCTTCAGCGCAGTCTTCATGGACTCTTAACAAAACTCCTCATAATGATCCGCTCTTCGTGGTTGTGTCGCGGTGGAGTCGCCAATCGCCGCCGCGGTGTTTTGTTAGTCTCTTTTTTAAGGAGAACAGGTTATGGAAGCATGGATCGGCAAGATATCCAATCAATTTGGCAAGCGGGCCTTTGTGGCCGCGCTGCTGGCGGGAGCCAGTCTGGCTGGAACGGCCATGGGAGCAACGGGTAGCACAGTCCCGGCCACCACCAGTACGATGACCCCCGCGCAGGTGCAGGCGGAACTCCAGACACTCCAGGAGAT
>JAJYGE010000127.1 GCA_021785155.1 Planctomycetota bacterium | reverse complement strand
CGCGCCGCCATGCGGGCGTTGAAAGATGGGGATGTTGTGGGAATATTTCCCGAAGGAGATATTGGCGACGGTACTGGGCTTCGCAGCGGTAAAAACGGTGTGGCCATGCTGGCATTGGCCACGGGTGCTCCAGTGATTCCAGTATATATCGCCGGGACGCATCGGCATGAAAGCCTCAAGAACGATTTATTGCGTCCCGCAAGAGTGCGTGTTTATTACGGTGCGCCACTGATTTTCAGCGGCTTGCCAGCGCAGCGTAAAAATGCCGCCGTACTTGATGGCATTACGAGTCAAATTATGGATGCAATTGCCCAGCTCAAACGCCGCGCGGATGCCGCACATTCCGAGTCCGTCGCAAAAGCAACGCGATCATCGGCTTGAATGGCGGCATAAGCGCGGGTTTGGAACGTCCATAAGCAATGCGATTATCACCCGCTACCATTGACGGGAAAAACGGATACTCATGTTACGGCGATGATATCGGGGGCCTGTGAAGAAAAAGTTATCGTTGTTGAGTTCCACTAACTGCCGCAGGCGTATATGATTCGCCCGGTTTTGTCCGAGGCGTTTTGGTATGAGCAAAGCAAGAAAGGAACCGCAGTGGTTGCGATTCGGCTCTGGTGAAGGGTACTTTGACCGCAGCCATCGCCCCTTACAGTGCCTGATTTTTATCGCACCGCTGCTGATTATTTATCAGGTCGGGGCGGTACTGCACCCATGGAGTGCGGTACATGGGCAAACACATAATATTATCGCCTTTGAACTGATGCTTAATTTCTTTTCACTGTTCGGCGCGGTGGGAAGTTATTTGCCGCCACTGGCCGTCGTGGCGATTCTTCTGGGCTGGCACGTAGCGCGTAAGGATCCATTAAAATTTGAACCGGGGCTTTATGTCGCCATGGGGGCCGAAAGTTTTCTCTGGGCGGTGGCGCTGGTTATATTATTTGTGGCCGTGGCCCATGGTATTACCATGCAGGCTGTGGCGCATCCCGTTGCGCATGTCATGAATAAGCTTTCCTGGCAGACCCAAGTGGTCTTATCCATTGGTGCGGGGATTTATGAAGAACTGCTGTTTCGCCTCGTGTTGATTACGGTATTGAATATGATCCTGGTGGACTTGTTTGGCATGTCCGTGGCCAAGGCCATACCGGTCATTATTATCGCCTCGGCGGTATTGTTTTCGCTTTACCATTTCCTGGGCAATGAACAGCCGACATGGGGTGCGTTTATCATTCGAACCATCGCCGGTATTTACTTTGCGGGGATATTTATTTTTCGTGGCTTCGGAATTGATGTCGCCACGCACGCCGGATACGACCTGATGGTTGTGGGGTTGGATATAATGTCCCACCACCACGGGTGAAATACCTCCAGAGCGTTAGCAGGCCATGGTGTCGCTGATAATCAAGCTGCACGCATGCGAAGGTCGCGTGTTACAATCGGGGAGCTTTGCTTGAATTTCACAGATTGTTTTCACCCTGCCTAATGCGCTATACTTCTGCGGGCTTGGCAGCGGACTTGACCGTTCCTTGATTGGCGCGTGAAGAACCACTAGTATATTGGGCTTTGAGTCTTCCGGGCGGCCAGAATGTGTCGGGCTGCGGATGTTAGACTCCTTAGGACGTGTTGTTTATTCTGGAGCAGTTTCAAATGGCAAAAATTCGTGTTGGCATCAATGGTTTTGGACGTATTGGCCGCCTTGTGTTTCGCGCGGGCATCAATGATCCGCAGGTTGAATTTGTGGCAATCAATGATCTGGTTCCAGCGGATAATCTGGCGTATTTGCTGAAATACGATTCGACCCATGGCAAATTTGTCGGCGAAGTTAAAGCCGATGGTGAGGCTGGATTTACGGTCAACGGCCATCACGTCAAAACGTTCGCTCTGCGCGATCCGGCACAGTTGCCGTGGAAAGACCTTCATGTGGATTATGTGGTCGAATCAACTGGACTCTTTACGGATATGGCCGGCGCCGGGAAGCACTTGGCGGCGGGAGCGAAGCGCGTGATTATTTCCGCGCCGGCGAAAGATAAGGAGACCCCCACGTTTGTGCTGGGGGTTAATGAAGAGAAGTTTAACGCCGCAACGGATACCATTGTCTCCAATGCCAGTTGCACCACCAATTGCTTGGCACCGCTGGTGAAAGTGATCAATGATCATTTTGGTGTGGAAGAGGCGCTGATGACCACCATTCACTCCGCCACAGCGACACAGCCTACCGTTGACGGGCCATCCAAAAAGGATTGGCGCGGCGGACGCGGTGCGGGTCAGAATCTGATTCCCGCTTCAACGGGTGCCGCCAAGGCCACTGGCCTGGTTATCCCCGAACTGAAGGGAAAAATCACCGGTATGTCTTTCCGGGTTCCCACGCCGGATGTGTCAGTGGTGGATTTGACCGTCCGCACCAAAAAGGAAACCTCCCTGGCGGAAATTAATGCTGTAATCAAAAAGGAATCGGAAGGCAAACTCAAGGGTATTCTCGGCTACACGGATGAGGAAGTGGTGTCGACTGATTTCACCACGGATGAACGGTCGAGCATTTATGATGCCAAGGCCGGCATTGAACTTAACAGCCGCTTCTTCAAGCTCGTGAGCTGGTATGACAATGAATGGGGTTACAGCAACCGGGTGGTTGATTTGATCAAGTACATCGGTAAGAAAGATGGCTTAATCTGATTCGGCGTTGTTGACGGGTAAATGCAAATAAGAGGCCCCGGGCAAAACGCCCGGGGCTTTTTTTCGTGCGGCGGTTCGGCAGGAGTGTTACGATGCGATGGATATGGATTGATAAATTTGAACTCTTTGAACCCGGCAAGCGGGCGGTAGCCATTAAAAATGTATCGTTGGCGGAAGATCATCTGCATGATCATTTTCCGGGTTTTCCGGTTATGCCCGCAAGTCTGATGATTGAGGGTATGGCCCAGACCAGTGGCATTCTGGTGGGGGCGGCGCGAGAATTTAAGGAAAAGGTGATCTTGGCAAAAATCGGTCGTGCAACATTCATCCGCCTAGTTCG
>JAJYGE010000455.1 GCA_021785155.1 Planctomycetota bacterium | reverse complement strand
CGTTCCGATTGGCGGGACGTTGTACAACGTGAGGGTTACGCCGGACTATGCCGAGTTGGTCCACGGCGGCCATGTTGTAATGAGAGCCAAGGGCATAATTGCGGTACAGTCTCTGCCGCAGTCCGCGCTCTTAGCCAGGATTCCTCCGATGGATCGCATCAAGCCGGTGTTGCCGATCCATAAAGGGATAACCAACGCTCCGAGCCGCCTGCGTAGCCAATGGCTGCGCGATCCACTGGGCGTGCAGCAATCACATCCGCGTCTGACATGGACGCCGCCACAACGCAATACGTTGCTTGGTCAAGCCGAGTATCAGATACAGGTGGCCGGTTCGTCCATGGACTTTAATGGGGGGCATGATCTGATCTGGGATTCCGGCACGGTTGTGGAGAATCCCGATTTTCTTCCGCAATATAACGGCCCGGCGTTCCAGCCGTACACTCATTATTACTGGCGAGTGCGGGTTTGGGGCAACGGCGGTTGGAAATCACAATGGAGCCGGCCTGCAAGCTGGATGACCGGGCCGCTGAAGGCCGGCGATTGGCGGGGAAGTTGGATCAGTTATCAGCACAAGATCAGCAATGCGTTTTACGACGCACCGCACAACGCCTATTACGGCTTGCCGCTGCCGAAGAAGATTTTCCATAAAAGTTGGATTCAAAAAGAGCCGTGTCCGATTTTTCGCAAGGTATTTCGCGTGCCAGCAAACCTGCGGCACGGTTATATGTATATTGCCGGATTAGGATACTGGAAGGTGTTGGTCAATGGCCATAAGGTCGGTCCGGGCGTGCTTTATTCCACGATGTACGATTATTCCAAAACTGTGCCGTATCAGAGCTTTGATGTGACATCATTGTTGCGCAAGGGAAAACGCAATGTCGTATCCATTGAATTGGGCAATGGCTGGTATAACGTGATGGAGCGCGATGTGTGGGGTTGGCAGCACGCCCCTTGGCGGGCATGGCCAAGGGTGCGCATGAATCTACTGATGCGGACTGCGATCGGTAAATCAACTTGGCTGGCCACCAACCCCACCTGGCAAGCCTCCGCCGGTCCACGACTGGCGGATGGGGTTTACAACGGCGAGGTGTATGACGCCGCATTGAAAATTCATGGATGGAATCATCCGGATCGGGCAATGCCAAATCTCGCCCATGCCAAAATCGTGACCGCTCCAACCGGCCGGCTTACCTCGCAACTCATGCCGCCCTGTGAAGTGGCGGAACGCCTCGCGCCGGTGTCCGTCACCGAACCGGAACCGCATGTGTTTGTGGTTAAATTTCCACAGAATATGTCCGGTTGGGCGACGCTTACGGCAAAGGGGCAGCCCGGTGTGCCGGTGGTGCTGCGCTACGGCGAACGGCTGTTCGCCAATGGCTTGGTAAACCGCAAGCCTATTTCCATGTTTGCCTACACCGGTCCGTTCCAGACGGATACCGTGATTCCCGCCAATAATAAACCCTTCACGTATCATCCCAATTTTGCGTACAATGGTTTTCAATACGTGCAGATCAACGGTCTGAAATCAAAAAAGGACATCATCCGGATTCAGGCTGAATTTATTCATACGGCTTTCCACCGATCCGGCGTGTTCTGGTGCGCCAATCCACTCTTGAACGCCATCGCCGACTGCGCCAACCGCAGCTACTGTTCCAACTTCATGGGCTATCCGACCGATTGCCCCACGCGCGAGAAAAACGGCTGGACGGGCGATGGATGGCTGGCCTCCGTGCAGGGCATGATGACCTACAACAATCAGCTTGGCTATGCCAAATGGCTGAACGACATCCATGACACCCAATACTCCAATGGTGCGTTGCGGGTGGTTATGCCCGATCCTTCGGGCTGGGATTGGGACGGCGGCAAATACCCTGATCCGGATTGGGAAAGTGCCTATGAATTTGTCTGCTGGAATCAGTATCTTTACTATGGCGACGGGGGGATATTGCGTGAGCACTACCATGGCCTGAAACGCTACTTTCGTTTTGTGATGTCATTTGCCCCACATGATATTTTGCCTGATCATGCCGGGATTGGCGACTGGGCCAGTTCCGCCAAACATATGCCGCCGATTTCCTTTACCTCCACCTGCATTCTGTATCATGACGCGGTGCTTCTGTCCCGCATCGCCACCGTGCTGCACCGGCGGAAAGATGCCGCAACATTCACACTGGATGCGTCAACCATTCGCCACGCGTTTAATCAGCGGTTTTACAGGGGCAATGGCATATATGGCAATGCTGGCCAAACCGCACAGGACATGCCGCTGTATTATGGACTGGCGACCAGAGAAATGCGTCCACTGGTGCTGCAACGCCTTGTGCAAGATGTACACCAACATCAGGATCATCTGGATGTCGGGATACTGGGTGATAAGTGTTTGTTTCGCGTTCTAAGCCGTTACGGACATACCGCGTTGGCGTACCGCGTCGCCACGCAAACGACCTATCCTAGTTATGGCCAATGGATACTGCATGGTGCCACCACACTTTGGGAAGGTTGGGGGTTGCAGCCGGCTTCCATGAATCACATCATGTTCGGCGACATCTTGGGCTGGATGTACAACGATCTGGTGGGGATCAAACCGGATCCGATGGATCCCGGCTTTCATACGATATTGATTGATCCACATCCGATTCGCGCACTGCCATGGGCGGCTGGCGTCCACGAATGCCGATTTGGTATTATTCGGAGCCAGTGGCGCTGGATCGCTGGGGATCTGCGATTGGATATCACTATTCCACCGGTAACGTCCGCGACCGTTACGCTGCACGGCGCCGGACACGCGGTCATTCGGTGCAACGGCGGCGTGTTGGGTTCGTCTACGCCCGGCGTGCGCACCATCGCACGGTCCGCACGGAAGAATGGCCCAACCACTGTGACCGTGGGACCGGGACGGTACGAATTTGCTTACAGGCCGCGCAGTCTTAATCGCGCCAGATAGTACTTCGCACGGACGAATGGGAATTTTGGATACAGCCCAAGCGATTCAAGAAATTAATCTAATAGGTAGATCGG
>JAJYGE010000493.1 GCA_021785155.1 Planctomycetota bacterium | reverse complement strand
CAAGCGCGGAGGTAATGGCGGCAGCGGAGGCCAACTTGAGAAAATGACGGCGGTTCGGCATGAAAATAACTCCAAGTAGTCTATCGTGCGAGCAACAAAGGTAGTGTCACCGGCGATCACAATAATGCTAAATCAGGCGATTCATAAAGCTGGGGCGTGCCCAAAGCGATGCCAGGCAAAGTACGTTCGATCATTAATAAACTTGCCATCTCGGCTGAATTCCAGCCGGATCAAAGTTGGCGTAATGACGGTGAACCGCGCGTGACCGTCCGTGACCTCACCGGAAAGGCTGGACGTTTCCCCCCGCGCCGGCCCCATGGTGGAGCCGAAACCCATTGCCAATATCAGGATAGCGGCCAGAGCCATCGATAAGGTGTTGGGCCTGGTACTTTGCGAAATCATAAAGGAAACTCCTCTAAAACAGGGGATTAAACCGCGTCAGGGGAACCAGCACGGCGTGTCATCCCAATCCAGGGGCGTTTTCTCCTATTGAAACTTCCAATTGCCCCAGAACTGCGGCAGCAGCCTGGCCTGGTCGGGAATCGTTGCCATCAGGGGCGCTTTGTTGTTCCAGTAAACGCGCTGCGGCGTCTGCCATTGCTTGCCATGCGGAGCTACCAGAAACGTCGTCACGGTATGGCCGGCACGTCCAAGCAGTCGGCAGCCATTGCCGAATAATATCCCGATGTCCGCTTTTATTACAGTGCCGGGGCGTGGATTGAGCTTGAGCACTTTCAATGGAATGCTCAACACATAGAACGCATCGGGTAGCACCATTCCTCCCTTAAATTGGCGCGGTCCCTGCACCAAGCGTACCCACCGACTCACGTTTTTTACCATCGCAAAATGAACCGAACCGGCTGGCGAGGTATACGTGAATCCGAGATGCGGATGAACCTTTGACCCTACCTGCCGAAAAAGCACGGCTAACACCTTGCCCTTCACCATGGCCACCACCAGCCGCTCATCTCCGGCGATCACTTTCGCCCAATTGGCATGGACCCCGGCATTGGGATCGATCATCAAATCCAATCCTCCACCGGTGCTAAAAATATGTTGCCACGAAGTTCCGGCATTGTCAGCAAGGTTTGATGTGTCGGTCTTGAATGCCGCGTATAAACGGGTATGGGTAACCGCCACCGCCGCCTTGGTGCTGATCGTGCGATGGCTGGCCCAACCGTACAGCGAGCTTTGACGGCGATCAATCACAACCCAGGCGGCGCTTTGCCAGAAGCCAGCGCATTGGCCGGACATCAGCGGTGCCGACTTTAATATCGGCACCGTCAGGCCAGCGGTATGGGGTTGCAGTTGTTGTTGCCGTCGCCTGGCGCGGGCGAAGAGATACCGGCTGCATTCCACCAACTGCTGACGGGAAACCGCCAGCGACAGATTCGGCAGCCGGTGGAGAGTGGACAACCCGTGTAACCGCATCAGGCTACCCTCCTGACCTTGAAGGTATACCGCTCCGCCCGGCACTTGCGACATGGTCACCCAAAAATCCTCGCAGCCCAAGCTGCCGCTGCTGACATCCATTCCACGCCGCGCGGCAGGAAAGGGCCAGCCCTCAAATATCAGTGGCTGGGCGTTAACCACTCGATAGTCCCGAAACAGGCTGCTCACGAACAAACCGTTGGCGGTGAACAGGTATACCTGTCCCATGTTGCCATTGAGGCCCCAGACCGGTCCAACGGAGGATTTGATGAATGGCCCCAGCAGACGCGTGGTGCCGATGAGTTCGCCATGGTGGTCTGGAATCGGTGCTCGTCTTTCGGATGCGCCCAGCCCCGACCACAGACTCGGGTAAGACCACATCGGCTGACCGTCTTTCACACCACCGACCGAAGATCGTGAATAAGGCTGGGGCGGTGTGGTCATCACCACCCACCCGTCGGGTGCCGCCAGCGTTTGGCCGCCACCGTCTACTGCCGGATTCTGCACATGGGTTGCCAACACGGTTCCGTGCTTGAGGCTGTATAGCGGCACACCGCTGGAAGAGAAACCCTGCGGGGCATACCGCATCGCCTGGCCCCCGACATTCGATACCACAAATGACAAATTCGGTTCGACCGTCACGCCGCTGACCATCGCCGCGTATATGTTGGGATTGGGAAAATACCGGAAGGAAACGTCATCGGGCCGCGGCACGCCGCTCCCATGGCGATTCACCCACAAAAACAGCAGATCACTGAGGTTCAGACCCGACGCTGAATTCGCGCCCTTGGGCAGCCGCGCCAACCACGCCTTGGTTCCACGAGGGCGCGGCACATGATTTTTCGTGCTTAAGAGATGGCGCAAGAATGGCCAAAAAGCCGCCTGGCCCATCATCGCCACGGGTTGAGAGAGGCCATCTTTTTTCAACAAAAACACGGTAGCGGCGGGGGCGGCTCCGATGGCATTGCACTGGAAGCCATTGGTAATGTATTTGCGGCCATCGGCGTAATACACCGTCTCCGGATAGTTGCGGCCATGCACATGCCGCGCCCAAATGGGAGGCCTTCTTGTGAGACCGGCAGTTTGGCCGCCCATAAAGACCGGCCGGTCCTTGCCCGGTCGGCCCGTGACAGCCACCAAATTGGAAAGACCCTTTTTCCAATTCAGATCGAATTTCATGCCATCATAGTAAAACCTGTTCCGGTTGCGGGGATCCAACATTCCGCCCCCGCCGTATTGTGTCGGCCCATAAAAGGCGTGCAGCAGTTTACCATGCAACGACCATACACTTACACGCTTGGGACGAAAATCGTCTTCCGCAACCCACAAGTGATTCAGACTGTCAATCGCAATGCCCTCCGGATGGTTCATGTGGCGCGGATTATAAATTCCCGCACGCGGTCGGCCCGGATCGCCAATGGCACGTAGAAATTTACCGGCGCGCGAAAACACCTTCACCTGCTGGCTGTTGCCCCAGTCGCTGATGTAAATATTACCTTGACGGTCCAAGGTGATACCTTGCGGGTTTTCCAGCCCTTTGGGAATCAGGATTTTCTGCGGAACAATGCTTCGCCCGTGAAAGTTCTT
>JAJYGE010000118.1 GCA_021785155.1 Planctomycetota bacterium | reverse complement strand
CAATTGTCCATCGTGATTGCGAACTTTATTGTTAACCGTGATGAGTGTGCCCAACGCTGCCGAGGAAAGGTGATCGACTCCGGCGAACGATATGATAACCTTGGGGCGGTGTTCATTTTCGACCAAGGCGACAAGCTGATCTCCGATTTCGGCGATATTAGCCTCATCGAGTATTTTCCGATGGGTAAATTCCACCAGAACGACGTCATCGTCACGGGTGATTTTCAGCCTTGCCGCATCTTGAAGCATGCCTGACTCCATAACTGCTCAGAAAAGGAAGGTTCCTGCCGGGCAGTTTGCCTCTTTAACATCTTTTATCATACGCGCCTATGGCAGTCTGTCAATGTTTTTTTGGGAAATGTCAAACTCGCGGCGGTGCGTGGAACGTATATAATGCTGGAGCGTTGGCTTCTTCTGGTGTATAGGCGAGGTTGTTGATTTGGATAAAAGCCTGATGGGCATCTTGTTTTGGGGCGGGGCGCTGATTGCCGTGGTCATTATTGGCTGGCTGGTGATTCGTGCGATTCGCAGGCGAATTACCAACCCTCCCACTGAGGCTATGGGCTTCGGCTTTTCGCTTAAACAGATGGAAGCTATGTACAAAAACGGCGAACTCACGGAAGAGGAATACAAGGCCCTGAAGCGGCGCAAGGCCGAGCAGGCCGCGCGCGCGGCGGAGAAATTCCTGGCTACCCCGAACCGCAAGGCGTCCAATTTCAAAAAAAGATAATGGCAAAGCCGGGAAGTTATGTATACTGGTGCGCTAGCGCGCATTGGGAACCTGTTGCGGCCACGATGGCTGGTGGAAATGTTGACGGCGCGCTTGGGGAAGTGCTTTCGTGGCGGAACATAACCTATCCAAAGATAAGCAGCATACAGCTTGGATATCGCTGATGGCCAGCTTGGCCATGACGATATTAAAGCTGCTCATGGCGCTGTTAACCGGAAGTCTGGCCATACTCTCCGACGCTTTGCATAACGCGGTGGATGTACTGGCAACAATTATTACGCTGGTGGCGGTGTATATCAGTGACCGCCCGGCGGATCAAACGCATAATTACGGGCACGGAAAAGTGGAAAATCTCTCGGCGTTTGCGGAAAGCATCATTCTTGCCCTGACGGCAGGGTGGATTTTCTGGCGTGCCTTAGCGGATTTTGGCAGTCCTCATACCTTGCCGGTCTTTTCAACCATTATCGCCATTGTGGTGTTGTGTGCGGCCATTGGCGTGGATATATGGCGAACCATTCAATTGGTCCGTTCAGCAAAAAGACATGGCAGTGAGGCATTGCGGGCCAGCAGTGTGCATTTCCGCATGGACTTGATCAGTGCCGCGGTGGTACTTATTGCGCTAATGGTGTCTTTGTTAAGCCGCGGACGACTGGCATGGATGGATAATCTGGGCGCCCTGGTCGTGGCGATTCTCATGATCGGAGCCGCGATTCGTCTGGCATTGCATTCGGTGGATGTGTTGGTGGATCGGGCACCCGAGGGCGTGGATACGCAGCTCCAGGAGATCATCCGCCGGGTGCCGGGAGTGATGGATGTTCCCCGCATTCGGGTGCGCCAGGGAGGCAACCGCCGATTTGTGGATACCACCATTCGCGTCAATCCGACGGCGACATTGGAGGAGGGGCACCGGATTGCTACATCCGTTGAATTGGCGGCTTCCAATGAACATCCCAGTATTGATATTACCGTGCATGTGGAACCCGGTGATGCCGAACCGAGTCTGGCGGCGATTGTACGGAGTTTGGCCGAAGCAATGGGACTGGCGGTTCATGCGGTGCACGCGCATACGATCAACGAGCGAGTCTACCTGAGTTTTCACGCGGAATTTGGGGCTGACATAACCGTGGCCGATGCGCATGGCAAAGTTACGGAATTGGAAAAGCGCATTCGTATGCGCTTGCCGCAGGTTGCGGAAATCGCCAGTCATATTGAACCCGTGGCCGCCGGAGTGGATTAATTCAAAGCGTTATACAGGATCCCAGATATGGAATCGGTTTTGAGTATTGCCCTGAAAGAATGGTCGGTCGTGTGCGATGCGGTGTTGGCGGGGCAACAGGCACTGTTGTTGCGGAAGGGAGGAATATATGAAGCCGGTGGTGAATTTGAATTGGAACATTCGCGTTTTGTTTTGTTTCCCACCGTGTTACATCAGAAACCGGATTCGGTAAAACCGGCGTGGCGTGACAAAATTAAAACAGTGGATCGGGAACCGGAGGAAATTACCATCCGTGGATGGGCGGAAGTATTCTGGATTGGTCGCGTACCAAATCGTCCGGCGTGGGACCTGTTGGATGATCTGCATTTATGGGATAAGCCCCTGATTGATATGCGGTTTAATTATCGCCCGGAGTATCCCTTGTATGTGATTGTATTGCGAGCCTGGGCGTTGCCAGAATCGCTGAAAATAGCGATTGACGAGCAATATGCGGGGTGCAAAAGCTGGGTGCCATTGAAAGAATCCCTTAACGTACGTGACAGTCGGGCAATCAAATCAGATACGGAATTAAAGCATATCCAGGATCGCATTGAAAAGACATTTGGCAGCGCAACACGTTGATACGGGGCGTGGCAATTTTTCCGGGCAGCGTGCCGCCGTGGCATTCCTTACATAGCCCCGCGTCCGATTCATGATCGTGTGGACTATCATATGCCTTCGTCGCCGCTTCTTGATGGAGACTAAAATCATCCCGGCGCGCCGGGATCGCAGCCCATCGGTTACTCGGGCAACGAACAACGATCAACGTTCTTTGCGAATTTCAACTTGCTCAAGATGCTCAAGTTAGGGGGGCAAGGTGCTCAAGTTGAGCAAGTTGACGGGAGCGTTGATTTTAGCGGGTTTGGTTCAAGGTGCTGGGAGTCTGTCCGAGTAACCCATGGGACTGGGATGGGCCGGAAATGCTTCGCATGCGCGGCGGAGCATGAATGTGACTCTGGCGAAGATGAGTCATCGAAATGCGACAACAAAGCAGGCGGTGCGTTTCCGGCACACTCTGCGGGGCGGCGTGCTTT
>JAJYGE010000096.1 GCA_021785155.1 Planctomycetota bacterium | reverse complement strand
ACAAGGGATTGAAATACCTTATGGCCACCCAAGGCACGAACGGGGGTTGGGTGCCGCAGGTCGGCCCCGCCGTCACCGCGCTGGCGGTCAAAGCCATGGTGGGAGCGGGCATTCCGGTAAGTAGTCCCGTGATTGTTAAGGCCATGAAATTTATTGAATCATTTCGTCGGCCTGATGGCGGGTTCTACGCCCGCGAGTTGCTGGAAAACTACAATACGGCGATAGTCCTTTCCACATTGACGATTCTGCCGCACAAACAATACGGATCGCAGATAAAAGCGGCGCAACATTTCCTTATGTCGTTGCAGCATATGGCTGGCCAAAAAAATGCTGCGGGAAAGATCATTACGCCGGAAAGCAGTTGGTACGGCGGTGTTGGATATGGCCACGACCGTCCCGATTTATCCAATACCTCTTTCTTTATTCAGGCATTGCATGACAGCGGTGTACCGGCCGACAATCCTTCCATGAAGGCGGCGCTGGTGTTCGTAACCCACTGCCAGGAAAATAGCGAAACAAACTCCATGGCATGGGCCAAGGGCACGCATAACGGCGGTTTCATATATACCCCGGTAAATGGTGGCGGTAGCAGCATGGGGGATCACGATACGTTGCGTGGAGCGTCACATGCCAAGGCCGATCTGAACAGCCAGTGGACTCCCTATGGCAGCATGACGTACGCTGGCCTCAAAAGTATGGTTTACTGCGGGCTAACACCCAAAGATCCACGCGTGATTGCCGCGGTAAAATGGATTCGGGCCAATTGGACCTTGAATTCCAATCCCGGCACCGGCGGCAGCCGGATGGGGCTATTTTATTATTATCTGATGTTCACTCGGGCACTTCATGCCCTGCACGTCAAAAGTATTACCGACGACAACGGCATTCCCCATAATTGGCGCTCAGAAATACGGGCGAAACTAAAGTCGCTTCAGAACAGCAATGGATCGTGGAAAAACAAATGGAGCCCGCGCTGGCTGGAGTTCAGCGCGCCGCTTGTGACCAGTTACGTGTGTATTATTTTGGACACTGTGGATCGCTGATTGGTAATTTGAAATTTGAAATTTCATATCACAGATCACGGCCTCTGGTGGCTATGCCGCTTGCCCGGGTAAGTTCGGAGAATTCCATCCCGGAATAACGTCAAATGAGGAGTATGAATGTCTATTTCACCGCCACGCCTGGCGATTGTCGGCGTGGGTAATTGTGCCAGTTCATTGATTCAAGGGCTGACTTGGTATCGCCGCACGGGTTCAACCATTGGACTCATGCACCCGGAAATTGCCGGGCTGACGGTGGGCGATATTTCGCTGGCATGTGCGTTTGATGTTGATGCGCGAAAGATTGGAAAGCCGTTGGCGAAAGCCATTTTTGCTCCGCCCAACAATGCCCGAGTGTTTTGCTCTGATCCAGAAGATCAAGGGGCACAGGTATTTGCCGGACCGATCGGCGATGGCGTGGCCAGTCATTTGCAGAAATTTGATGAAAGCCATCGAGTCACGGCGAGCACCGACGCCAATACCACAACGCTGGCAGACGTAATCAAAGTGTTGCGCGACACCGGTGCCAACGTGCTGGTGAATTATCTGCCGGTGGGTTCGCAGAAAGCCACTGAACTGTATGCCCAGGCGTGCTTGGATGCGCACCTCGCGATGGTGAATTGCATTCCGGCGTTTATTGCCAGTGATAATACTTGGGCCAGGCGATTTGCCGCCGCGAACCTGCCATTAATTGGTGATGATGTTAAATCTCAATTTGGAGCCACAATTGTTCATCGACAGCTTATGGCATTGGCGGAAAGCCGGGGATTCACCATTGATTCCAGCTATCAGCTCAATGTTGGCGGCAACACTGATTTCCTGAATATGCTGGAGCGCAGCCGGTTGGGCAGCAAAAAAGTCAGTAAAACCGAAGCGGTCAACAGTCAGCTTAAAACCGCATTGGATTCGGAACATATTCACATCGGACCATCGGATTACATTCCGTTTCTGGCGGATAATAAGGTGTGTTATGTCCGGATGAATGTCCGTGGTTTTGGCGGATTGCCGATGGAATTAGATCTTAAATTATCTGTCGATGATTCACCCAACAGTGCGGGTGTTGTTGTTGATGCGGTACGTTGTGCCACGTTAGCGCTGTCATGCGGGATTGGCGGTGTTCTGCAGGATGTGTCAGCCGCCCTGATGAAGCGCCCGCCGGTACAGCGGCCTGATTCTCTGGCCGCGGCAGAGATGGACCAATGGATTCGCGGGAACGCGTGAGGCGTAGCGCTAGTATCCGGACTTCTCATTTGGCGCGGCAGTTTGAGGCCAGCGAGCAGATGAAGGCAGGTGCGATGGTTGTCAATGTTCAGTTTTTAGTATAATTACGGTGAGCAACATAGGAGTGCGTTATGGCGAAGGCAAAATCTCAAGAACGTGAAGATCGGATTCACATGGAAATTGTGGTTGATGCCAACGGCCCTGAAGAGGTGGCGATGGGCTGGTACTATTATCTCGATGATGTAATGAAGTTCCCCTTCACAGCCACATGCAATGCTCAACGCGCTACATCGCCCCTGAAAAAGGGCGATGAAATTGAGGTTACGGCGTTGGCTGACGCGGACGATTGCGAGCATGAGATATTTGTCATGACCCGCTGGGAGGTCAAAAGCCAATTGGCCGTTCCACTGGCGCAGTTAAAGCCCGCATCAAGCACGGACGAAGCCACTCTGCAAGCGGTGGAGGATTGGCATTACTGGGTCCAACAAGGCTATGAATATTAAGCGGCGCATTCTGTTTCAGGATGCGGACAATGCGACGTATATTGAGAAGATATTGAAGATGGTTGTCTCGGAGCAGTGTGAGCAGCAAGTCGCACATGCCGGTGGAAAAACGCGCAAAGTCATTACAGATGGCAAGGGACGCCGGTGCCATGCTTTTGCTTTTCGGATTGCTGAATCAACACGTTTGGCTGCTTATTTTGGGAACGGGACGGGAAGACACCTATAATCAGGAAGGTGTTGGCCACGCTGGTGGAAGAACGCAGACTTCCCAGCCGCCG
>JAJYGE010000294.1 GCA_021785155.1 Planctomycetota bacterium | reverse complement strand
TTTAAGCCTGAATTTCAATCGAATTCAGTTCACACCTGATTTAATGCCGTCGGATATTACCGGCACGGACATTATTCAAGAAGACCCGCAAACCGGCAAACGGGTATTTAATTTCATCAAAGGGCCGGTATTTACCAATATGCTGCTCGCGGATGAAATCAACCGCACCCCGCCTAAAACCCAAGCCGCCCTTTTGCAGGCCATGCAGGAATATCAGGTAACCGCCGGTGGACAAACCTATCCGTTGCAACAGCCTTTTTTCGTATTGGCTACGCAGAACCCGGTAGAACAGGAAGGCACCTATCCGCTGCCGGAAGCGCAATTGGACCGGTTTATGTTCATGGTGAAAGTAGGCTATCCGCAGCGGGATGATGAGCGAACCATTGTGAAAAATACCACCATGGATATTCACAGTGAACCTCATGCCGTGCTTTCAGCGGAGGACATTCTGGCCATTCAAAAACTGGTGCGACGCGTGCCGGTAAGCGATCATGTGGTGGATTATGCCGTAAATCTGGTGCGGGCGACACGTCCGCATGAAAAAGATACGCCGGATTTCATTAATAACTGGCTGACGTGGGGAGCCGGGCCGCGTGCAGCGCAGAATCTGGTACTCGGAGCTAAGGCTCGAGCGCTGCTGCGGGGGCGGCTCAATGTCAGTACGGACGATATTCGCCACGTAGCCAAACCGGTGCTACGCCATCGGATCATCACCAATTTCAACGCCGATGCGGAGGGAATTGACACCGATGCGGTGGTGGATAAGCTTATTGCCACCATTAAAGAGCCTTCCGCGGACGCCTACAAAGTGGCGGAACCAACAACCGCAGCCTGACTGCGGGTTGGCCGCAAGGCACAAGAATTTACAGCCGCATACCCGCGAATGTGGATAAAAAGCCACCGGATGAAAATTATTATCAGCATTCCTTGAAGTTCCGGGAAAGAAACTGCCGATTTGAAGTTCTGACGGGCTATTATAGGGAGAGGCGTTTAGTGACGAACGCCCGTAAGGAAGCTTTAAGCCGGAAAGGCGGTTAATAATATGACCCGTGCAACACCTCACGATAACAGACAGACCTTGGAGCCGACACCTCGGCGGTATTTCACCCTGGTGGAAGCCCGCAGGGCGCTGGTACTGGTCAATCGCATTGCCATGGATATTCAACGTATTGAATTGCAACGCCGAAAGCTGGTTCATCAGACCGCTTCGAGCCACGAACAGCCATCTGCGGAACAGGCCAACGCCATTGAAAGTCAATTTGACGCCATGACCGAGCAGCTCGCCGGCCTGTTGGAAGAATTGGCGGCCGTGGGCGTAGAATTGAAAGACCCGACCCGTGGATTGCTGGATTTCCCGTCGCGGTTCAATGGCCGCGACATACTTTTGTGCTGGCAGATTGGCGAACCAACCATTAATTTCTGGCATGACATCAGCGCGGGATTTGCGGGCCGGCGCAGTGTACGGGAATTGGAACTCCAGCCGCAGGCGGTAGGTTAAAAACCGCCGCGCCGGGAATGACCCTTTAAGGCAGTAAAAAAAGCCGGTGTCGCCTGAAACGCGGCATCGGCTTTTTGTTTTTTGAGGCGGCGCTTTGCTGGTAGTTGCAAGCGCGCAGGATTTTGGCTATAAAAAAGTGCATGGCCGGCGAGGGAAGCTGCCACCCTTTACCGGCCATGCGAGGGCAAGATGGATCATTCGGATTGCCCGCCGGCCCTTGTCGGCTTATGTGGGCAACCCACAAATATCACGTAAGGCATCATCGCCAGTTGCAAGCGCCATGTATATCAGGGTCTCACCGATTCGCACGTAGGGAAAAGTCCGATGTCGACGCTAGGATTCTATCCGAAGAACGGGCCGGATTGCCGACTTTGCGCGTGGAATTGCATAAACAGACAACTGGAAGCGTTTACGCCATAATAGAGTTCATGTAGCCGCAGCGTCGGCCCATGGGATTTATTGCCCCTGCGCGGGCGGCACGCGGATGATACATGCAAGGCGGATGACAATCTGTGACGAAAAAGACCGGCGTTTTTATTCTCAAACTCGTTGTGATGGTGGCGGTGTTCACATTTGTGGGCATCAAGCTGGCGGAAACCTGGCATAAAGTTGGCCAGCATCCGGTGCATATTGATTGGCATTACTGTGCCATTATTCCGCTGGCATTTGTCTGTATTATGACGACCAACGCCCTGACATGGCTGTGGCTGGCCCGGCGGATGGGAGACCGCAGCCCCATACTGCCCCTGCTGGGGGCGTACACATTCAGCCAGATGGGCAAATATGCGCCCGGCAAAGTACTGCTGGTTCTGATGCGAATTGAACGCACCCACCGCGCGGGAATGTCGCGCGAAACGTGCCTGCTTTCCACGCTGCTGGAAAACGCCATGTACACACTCTCCGGCGGCCTGGTGGGGTCTATGGCGCTGGTGGTGGTGGCACGCAATCATCCCCTTTATCTGCTGGGTTGCGGGCTGCTGATGGCCACGTTGCTGGGATTGTTTTATCCCCGCTTTTTTTTCTGGATCATCAACACCGCCCTGCGGTCGATGGGGAAGACCGCAATTCCCCCGAGCCGACGGTTCAAACTTTCGCACATGATTTATGCGGTGGTGATGTTTTTGCCCACATGGCTGTTCGGGGGCGTAGCATTATGGGCGGCTGTGAGTTGTGTGCATCATGTAAGCATTCTGCATACCGTTGAATTGATCGGCGTTTTTGCGTTGTCTGTAAGCTTGGGAATGTTCAGTTTGTTGCCCGGCGGATTAGGCGTGCGCGAAGCGGTGCAGGCTCTGTTTATCGCGCCGCTGGTGGGTTCACCGGAACTGGTGGTGGTCGTGGTAGCGTTGCCGCGGGTTTTTCAAATAATTGTTGAACTGACATTGGCTCTGACCGGTGGCCTTATTAACAGCCGACTGACGGCAACATTACCCGCCCCACCGCCGGAAACCGACAGCACCTCTACGCAACAACCCATTGGATAAGGGCGAACAGGAGTGATCGCAGGGCGATAATTCCAAGCATTTCATTCCACTGAAACTGCCACAAT
>JAJYGE010000457.1 GCA_021785155.1 Planctomycetota bacterium | reverse complement strand
TTCCGATCTCGTCGGGATTGCTTACGGCCGGAATCAGGGCTACGCCGCAGGCCATGCACTGGCTGGTGAACAGCCCTCTGGGATTGGTGTTGTTGCTCAATGTCTTCATGTTGGGCGTCAGCCGGATGCGATCCCTGATTTTCGCCGCCGCCGCACAGGGCATAATTCTCAGCGGTCTGCTGATTGTGGTGGAACCGAAACTTGACGCCATTGATATCTGCATCGCCCTGCTTACAATGACGATTAAAGGCATGGTTATTCCACAAATGCTTCTCAAAGCCCTGCGCGATGCCAACATCAAACGGGAGGTTGAGCCGCTCATCGGTTTTCTCCCGTCCATGCTGCTGGGTGCCGCGGGAACCGCCGCCGCCATCGTGTTTGTGCGGAACTTGCCGATCACCGGCCCACAGGCCTCAACGCTGATCATACCCGCTTCGTTTTCCACCATCCTCACCGGCTTCCTTTTACTGACCACCCGTTATAAGGCCATCACCCAGGTCATCGGTTATCTGATTTTAGAGAACGGCATTTATATTTTCGGCATGTTGCTCCTTGCCGCCGTGCCCTTTCTGGTGGAACTTGGCATCCTGCTGGATTTATTCGTCGGCATATTTGTCGTCAGCATCATCATCCACCATATCAATGAGGCTTTTTCGTCACTGGACACGCGGCGTCTGACCGCTTTGAAGGAATAAACACCATGTTGTTTGCCGCACTTATCCTTATTCCCCTGCTCGCCGCCGTGGTCGCGTTGCTGATCACTTCCAATTCCCTGCGCCCGTGGGTGGCCCTTGTCGCCGGGGTGATACATTTTGCCCTCACCATCACGATCCTGGCCACTTCGCCCGCGCCAATTTTCGGTGGCTGGCTGGGACTCGATCCACCTGGAAAGCTTACACTGCTTCTTATCAGTGCGCTGTTTCTTCTGTGCTCCATATATACCATTGGCTACCTCCGCGCGCGAACCGAACGGTCCAACCAGATTCTCGTGCCGTGCCTGCTGGCGTTTTTGGCCGGGGCCACGCTGGTTACCTGCAGTCTTCAACTGGGCCTGATGTGGATTGCTGTCGAAGCTACGGCTTTGAGCACGGCTCCGATGATTTATTTCAATCGCACGCAGTTGTCCATTGAAGCAACGTGGAAATATCTGCTGATCAGTTCAGTGGGTATCGCTTTGGCTCTTTTAGGTTCGTTTTTTCTGGCGTATGCGTCTCTGAGCCATGATGCGCATCCATCCCTGTTGTTCTCACATCTGGTACGTCATGCGGCGGAATTTAATATCGTGTGGCTGAAGATGGCCTTCGTGCTGTTGCTGGTCGGTTATGGCACGAAAATGGGCCTGGCTCCCATGCACACCTGGAAGCCCGACGCTTATGGTGAAGCGCCTGGCGTTGTTGGGGCCTTGCTGGCCGGGGGACTGACCAGTTGTGCCTTTCTGGCGCTTTTACGTGTGGACCGAATCTGCAACGCCGCCGGAATTGGCGGATATGCCGGCGATATGCTCATGGTCATGGGACTGTTTTCCATGGCTGTGGCGGCGGTATTCATGGTGGGTCAGAAAGACATCAAACGCATGTTGGCATATTCCAGCGTGGAGCAAATGGGCGTGCTGGCTCTGGGGGCCGGCATTGGCGGGCCGGCACTCTTCGGCGCGCTGTTGCACATGATCAACAATGGCCTGACCAAAGGCATGTTGTTTTTGTCCGCCGGTAATATCCACCGGCGCTACGGCGACAAAACCTCCGATCAGATACGTGGTGCCATGCGCCGCTTGCCGCTATCTGGAACCATTTTTATGCTGGGGTTTCTGGCCATCACCGGCTCGCCGCCCTTCGGCCCGTTCATCAGTGAATTTACAATCCTAAATGGGGCCGTCCACGCCGGGCGTTTTTTCGTCGCGGGCCTGTTCCTGGCTCTGCTTTTAGTTGTGTTTATCGGAATGGGCCGCACCGTGCTTGCGGTGACACAGGGCAAGCCTCTGCCGGGGCGTGGAAGCGCCGTGTTTCGCGATGGCATTTTGACCGGCTGGCCCTTGATCGTGTTGTTTCTGCTGGTGCTGATGCTGGGCCTGCATATTCCTGATCCGCTTGCGCGGATGCTGCATCAGGCCACCACCTTTATGGGAGCCCGTTGATGAATCCACAAGAAACTGGAGCCAACAAAACCGTGCCACTGGTGGAATTAACCAATGGACAGGCCCTGCCGCAATCCGCTGTGCCGCGCCTGGATATTCAGCGTTTTCAATCCGTTATTCTTGACGCGGTTGCCAACAAAAATCGTGTGGCCGCGCTGTTTGGCGCGCCCGATCGCAATCACGGCGACACCCTGCGCTTATATGTGCTGCTGGCCGATGATCACACCGGCAGGCTTAAACTTTCCTCCACCGTCGTCACCGCGGACGGATTTCCGTCTTTGACGCCACGCTGTCCGCAGGTGCATTTGTTTGAACGCGAAATTGCCGAGCAATTCGGGATCAAACCACACGGCCATCCCTGGCTCAAGCCCGTGCGCTTTCACCGCAGCTACAGCGGCACGCTCGACGCCTGGGATCGCCCGCCCGGCCAGGCTGTGCTGCCCGGTGTCATGGACTATTATCAAATCGGCGGCGGCCAGGCGCATGAGGTTGCCGTAGGCCCCATTCATGCCGGTATTATCGAACCGGGCCATTTTCGCTTTCAGTGTGATGGAGAAATCATTCTTCATCTGGAAATTTCTCTGGGTTATCAGCACCGTGGTGTGGAGCGGGCCTTGATCGGCGGGCCTGACAAGCGCAGCCTCCACTACGCCGAAACTCTCGCCGGCGATACCACCATCGGCCACACCTCCGCGTACGCGCATATCCTGGAGGCTTTCGCCCATTGTGCCATCAGCGCCCGAGCCCAGGCCATCCGCGCTATAGCGCTGGAATTGGAGCGGCTGGCCAACCATGTCGGCGATCTTGGTGCCTTATCCAATGATGTCGGTTATCTGCCGACCGCCTCATTTTGTGGCCGCATCCGGGGTGATTTTCTCAACCTGACCGCCACCATCTGCGGAAACCGCTTCGGACGCGGCCTGGTGCGCCCCGGTGGCCCCGGATTTGATCTTGATGCGGCGATGGTCGATGATCTGCTCAAGCGGCTGGATGTTGCCGAGCGTGAATCCCGCAGCGCCATCAACCTGCTGTGGGATAACTCCTCCGTAATGGCGCGCTTTGAAAGCATCGGTGTTGTTGATACGCCAACGGCCCGGGAACTTGGAATGGTCGGCCCGGCCGCCCGCGCCTGCGGCGTGGATATCGACGCCCGCCGCGACCAACCCTGCGGTATTTACCGATTCGCCCATATTCCCGTCTCCACCTGGCAGGGCGGAGATGTCTTTTCACGCGCTTATGTGCGCTGGCTGGAAATTCAGCACGCCATCGATTTCATCCGCGAACAACTTCACGCCCTGCCCCGCGGTGCAACACGGGAAGCCTTGCCGGCGCTCCAGCCCGACGCCATCGCGGTGGTGCTGATTGAAGCGTGGCGCGGCGAGCTGTGCCACGTCGCACTGACGGATTCACAGGGACGTTTCGAACGCTACAAAGTGGTGGACCCATCGTTCCATAATTGGATGGGCGTGGCCATGGCCGTGCGCGGCAAACAGATTTCCGATTTTCCGCTGTGCAACAAAAGTTTCAGCCTCTCTTATTGCGGGCATGATCTGTAGGACGTAAGAATGACAGGAATGAGATTTTATGATTAAGTCTATTATCACGCGTGTCCAGCAGGGGCATCGCACCATCGCTTATCCCGCCGGCCCGGCACCGGCACTTCCGGGTCGCTTTCGTGGTCGTCCCTTATTTGATGCCGCCAAATGTCCCGATGGCTGCCGGAAATGCGCGGACGCCTGCCCCACGCAGGCTATCACCATAAACGCCGGTAAAATCAGACTGGACCTGGGCCGATGCCTGTTTTGCACCGATTGCGCGGAGGCCTGCCCCAATGATGCCGTTACATATTCCCGTGATTTTTCTCTGGCCGTCCGGCAGGCATCGGACCTGGTTGTCGATTCGGATCAGGAATTAAAATTGGCCCAGGCCCTCCATGGCAAGCTGCACAGGCTTTATGGCCGCAGTCTGCAACTGCGGCAGGTTTGCGCCGGCGGATGCAATGGATGCGAATCCGATGTCAATGTGTTGGGCACCATCGGCTGGGATTTATCACGCTTCGGAATTTCGTTTGTCGCCTCACCGCGCCACGCCGACGGCCTCCTGATCACAGGCCCCGTCACAGAAAACATGAAACTCGCGCTCAAGATCGCCTATGATGCCGTGCCTGATCCGAAAATTGTCATTGCGGTGGGCGCGTGCGCTTTATCCGGCGGCCCCTACATCAACCACGCCGAAGTCAACAACGGTGCCGCCAGTGTTGTGCCGGTTGACCTTTTTATCCCCGGCTGCCCACCCCATCCCCTGACCATCCTCGACGGATTGCTAAGATTGCTGGATAAACTGGAGACCCCGTAACCCTACAACCATCTGACTGGCCCGCAACGGTTAGTCAGCTAGTGCCCTGTTCCATCCGTAATTACGGGTGGAACAGGGCACGGGTGCTGTAGGATGAACGAAGGGACGTGTCAGGGTTTCATCCCAAGATAGGTGCCGGCGTGATTTAACAGGCTGCGCAGCGGCGGCGGCAGATATAAGCCCAATAGTAATACCAAGAGCAGCGCCAGTAGCACCGGCAGGCCACGCAAGAAGCCTTCGCGATAGGCGTTTTTTACACCGGGTACCGTTGGCCGCCCCAATACCGACGATAGCACAATACGTCCCATGCCCAGAAAAATAACCAGCAGCAGCAGCACGAATGCTGAACCAAGAAGATAATGTCCGGCGGCAAATATTCCATTTAGAATCATAAACTCACTGACAAACGGGCCGAACGGGGGGGATCCTGTGATGGCCAGGAACCCCAGCAGGAATACCGTACCGGATAACGGCAACCGGCGCATGGCACCCTGCACCTGATCGGTGGTTTTTCCGCCGTAGGCCAGATCAATATTGCCTACGGACAAAAAGAGAGACCCCTTGCTTAGGCCATTGTTAATCACATGCAGCATGGCACCCACCAGGGCGATACCGCCGATGCCCAGCCCCAATGCCAGAATACCCATGTGTTCCACGCTGGAATAGGCCAGCATACGCTTGAGGTCCTTTTGGCCGATAATAAAAATAGCCGCGACCAGCATCGACAACACCCCCAGCATGATCAGCAGCCGGGCGGCAAATGCCCCATCCCCGGCAGCCCGTAAAATATTCTCCGAGCGCGCCACCATTAAAAAAGCACTGCTGATAAGTGCGCCGGAAAACATGGCTGAAACGGGAGCCGGACTTTCTCCGTGCGCGTCGGGCAGCCAGGAGTGCATCGGAGCCAGGCCCATTTTTGTGCCGTAGCCCACCAGCAAGAGCACAAATCCAACTTTCAGCCAGGCTGGATTCAGCAGTGGTGCCTGCTGGAGTAACGCAGGGATACTAAGCGAAGGGGCCAGCCCCTGCAGCATGGCGGCATAGGCCATAAAAAATGACCCCAGCAGTGCCAGCGCGATGCCCACGGAACACATCAGCAGATATTTCCATGTGGCTTCCAGCGACTGCGGCGTATGATTGAAATAAATCAATGGCGCTGTGGCCAGGGTTGTCGCTTCCATCGCCACCCACATCATTCCGAGGTTATCGGTGATGATGACCAGGCTCATGGAACCGAGGAACGTCAGCAGGCAGGCACAGAAAATGCGGTTGGGGTGATCCGCGCGATAGCGCAGATAACCCACCGTATAAAACGCGCAGATCAGAAATAAGACGCTGATCAGCAACAGCACGACCCTTCCCGGCGGATCAATCGCCAGCCAGCCATTGGCCTCGGGCCGCACATGGTGGGTCAGAATAGCCAGAACCAAACTCAGGTGGATCATCGCCGCCGCCGGCAGCAACCAGGGCCGCCAGCGGTTGGAAGGAATTACCAGCGCCAAAATGGCCGCCAGCGGTCCAAGAATAATCAGATCAATATACATCATTTTGCTATTCCATCAGGGCGCACCGGGATGGCCTCTATGACAACCACATCCATATCGCTCCAATTGGCAGTGCGAAAAGCAGCAGTATCAGCAGTATCAGCAACATAAAAAGAAGATAACTCTGGATACTGCCCTGCTGAAAAATTCGCCCATTGGCCAAGATGTTTTGCAGCCGTTTCCAGCTTGGAACCAGAACGTCATGCAGCACCGGGTCATCAACATGAGAATGCAATTCGGCGGGACCCGCGAACGCGCCGGATATGTGCGGGCTGTGGCGGCGCAGGCGTAATAGCGGGCGCAAAATTCCCAGCAGCATTTGCGCCAGCGAGGAAGCCGTGTACTGCATGCGGCTGGATGTCCGGGCATAGCCGCAGGCCCAAGTAGGCCCAGACGTCGCTGGCCGCGCCAGCGCGCGCTGTATGAGAAATCCCACCAATACGATTGCGATCAGGCTCAAGTTCATTAGCGTCAGCGCCTTAAGCGGAATCAGGTTCCCCAGCGGTGGCATCGGCTGGTGCGCCCAGTGGAGGATGACACGGTTGAGCATTGGCGCTACCAGACCCGGCGCTACACCAATAACGATACACCCGGCGGCCAGAACCATCATTGGCAGCCACATCGCCGGGCCGGATTCATGCCCATGGCGATACGCGCGGCGCGCGGTTCCCAGAAAAACTGTTCCATAGGCCTTGGTGAAACACGCCGCCGCCAGCGCGCCAACCATCACCAGTATCACCGCCGCGAAGGCCAGAAGCATGAGCTTGGAAAGCGTGTGCAGCAGGCCCATGTAAATGAACCATTCGCTGACAAAACCGTTCAGCGGCGGCATGCCGCATATCGCTACAGCACCGATCAGAAAAAACACCGCGGTGATCGGCATGGATTTGGCCAGTCCGCCCAACACATCAATTTCCCTGGTTCGCGCGCTGTGAACCACGCTGCCGCCCGAGAAAAACAGCAGTGATTTGAACAATCCGTGGTTCCAGACATGCAGCAGGCATCCACCAAGGCCGAGCACCACCCATATCGGGTGATGGTACTTTTCGCCGATCAATGCCAGCCCCAGCCCCATGAGAATAATGCCGATGTTTTCAACACTGTGATAAGCCAGCAGTTTTTTTAAATCATGCTGGCCGATCGCCCATAACACCCCCAAAAAAGCGCTGATTGCTCCTAATGCCATCACCAGCAGGCCCCATCCCAGCGGACGCGCCGGAAACAGCGGCAGCACGCGCAGCAGCCCGAAAATCCCCATCTTAATGGCCACCCCGGAGAGCGTGGCCGAAACATGGCTGGGAGAATTGGCATGGGCCTCCGGCAGCCAGAAGTGCATCGGCATCATGCCTGCTTTGATACCGAACGCCACCAGGGCCAGAAGAAAAAGCGCGGTTTGCATTCCCACGCCGACCTGTCCTGGTGCCAGCGGGCGAAGAAGAAAACTTCCCGAAACGATGCGCAGCATTATGAACATCACCACCAACAGCAGCGTGCTGACATGCGTGGCGATCAGATATACCCATGCCGCCTGCCTGGATGCCGGCTTCTGATCTTCGGTCGCGATAAGAAAAAATGAACCCAGGGCCACGAGTTCCCACGTTATTAGAAAACAGATGCTGTTGGCGCTCAACACCAGAAGCGCCATCCCGGCGATCAGTATGCCGTACCAGAATCGCAGTTTACGCCCCGTCCGTGGATGTCGGCTTTGTCGCCAGTATTCCAATCCATAAATCGAACTTAACGCACCGATGAGAAAAATTGGAACAAGGAAAAATGCTCCCAGCGGTCCCAACCGCAGGTTCACGGCCATGGCCGGTGCCGGCCCCGGAGCCGTCAGTGATTCCGACGGCGCGCCGGTCAATATGCCGAATGCGGCCACAAGGCCACATAATGAGGCCAGAACAGCTACGATTACTGAAAGCCGATGACTCCAATTGCCACGGCGATCTCCCGCCATACCTATGATGCCGCTGGCCGCAAAGGCGGCGATACACGGTAGTATTATTGTCAACCACATCGTCGGCCTTGTCCCGACGGTGTCGCCGGCACGCATGTTATCGTTGCAAACAGATATGCGGAAAATTGTATAGGAACTGCTATTATACCGCGCTTCCATTTGATGCGGCGTTGGAAGCAGACATCCAAAAGGTTGAACCGTTCAATGATCTCATGGGCGGAAGGTTTCATTAATAAAGCCCTTTTACTACTACCCAATTGGTTGCAAGTATCGGGATAATCCGCCGCAAAGTCAAATGATTTGCCGGTGACGAAAAATAGGAAGCCAGCCCTTAAAATCGCCCGTTTATGCCGTGCCTGATCCAAAAATTATCATGGCGGTTGGCGCGTTCTCTCCGGCGGCTCCCGCATCCACCACGGTGAAGTCAATTTACGTTAAAATGGCGCATGTGGAAACGGTGAAGATAAAAATTTGCGGTCTGACACGCGTCGAAGATGCGGAAATGGCGTTAAGATACGGTGCGGACTTTATTGGTCTGAATCTATTTTCTGGGCCGCGGAAAATTACCGTTCAGCGGGCGGGTGAGATTCTCAAGACCGGCGACGCCACCAAGCACGCCGTAGCACTGGTGGATTTAAGCACCGATGTGGGTTATTCAGACGCACGCGCATTGGCCGAAGTATTTGGCGTGCGACGATTTCAACTTTATGGCGACCCGATGAGAGTGCGACGATTACCTGTGGAAGGCCTTGATTACTGGCCGGTATTTCGCATTGCCCGCGGTGAAGATCTGCGTAATATCGACGATTCATTACGGGCCATGCCTGTTGCCGCCGCCGCAATTCTCCTCGACGGCTTTTCAACTTCGGCCCACGGCGGAACCGGCACACGCATTGATTTGGCGTGGCTGGCCGAAGCACGGAAGGCCGGCGCGATGCGAACCGTTCTACCGGTAATACTTGCCGGCGGCTTAAATGCCCGCAACGTTGCCGATGCGATCGCAACCATTTGCCCGTGGGCGGTTGATGTCTCCAGCGGCGTGGAATATGCCGGTCAACCCGGAATAAAAGATCACGCCGAAATCGCCTCGTTTATCGCGGCGGTTCGTGCGGCATCGTCGCGCATTAAATGATAGTCGCCGCCGCAATAAGCGGGTTTTTACACCCGCACATGGCCATTGCCGGTGACAATAAATTTATACGTGCACAGATCCGCCGCGCCCATGGGACCGCGGGCGTGAAGTTTGTCGGTGCTGATGCCGATTTCCGCCCCCAATCCATATTCAAAGCCATCGGCCCAGCGGGTAGAGGCGTTGACCATGACGCTGGCGGAATCCACGTTCTGGATAAATTTATTCGCCGCATGGATATCACTGGTGATAATGGCGTCGGTATGCTGGGATCCATATTGGGTAATATGAGCGATGGCTTCATCTATTGAATTGACCTGTTTGATGGCGACGATCAAGTCCAGAAATTCCGCACCCCAGTCTGATTCAACGGCTAATTTGGCATTTTGCAGAAGTCCCTGACTGCGGGCGTCGGCCCGCATTTCCACTTTTGCCTCGCGGAACTTGGCCGCCAGACGGGGGAGTACCCGTGCAGCAATTTCTTTATGTACAAGAATACATTCGGCCGTGTTACACACCGCGCAGCCATCGACTTTGGCGCTGTACGCCACATGAACCGCCATATCCGCATCGGCACTCTTATCAATATAAACATGGCAAACGCCCTTGTAATGCTTGATGACCGGGATCGTGGCCTGATCGACAACCGCCCGGATCAGCGATTCTCCGCCGCGCGGAATCGCCAGGTCCACCAGTCCCTCCGCCGTAACCAGTACCCCCACCGCCGAGCGATCCGTGGTGGTGATGAGTTGTACGGCATTAGGATCTACTTGCGCGGCGATCAGAGCTTCCCGGATAATTTTGGCAATCGCCTGATTGCTGCGGATAGATTCCCTGCCGCCGCGCAGAATGCAGGCGTTGCCGCTTTTAAGGCATAGCGCTGCGGCATCGCTGGTGACATTGGGCCGACTTTCATAAATAATGGCGATGACGCCAATGGGCACGCGGCGTTTTTCAATCCGCAGACCGTTGGGGCGATCATACGCTTCGATGGTTTGGCCGACGGGGTCGGTTTGCCCGGCGATTTCCCGGACGCTGGTCGCCATGGCTTCCAGTTTTTTATCCGTCAGGGTGAGCCGTGACATCATGGGCAGCGACAAATTTTCCTCTTTCGCCTGCCGAACATCGGCCAAATTGGCCTCCAGAAGCGCGGCCTTGTGGGCGATGATGCCATCGGCAATGCGCAGCAGCGCGGAATTACGCACATTACCGCTTAGGGTGGCCATGTGCCGAGCCGCCAGCCGGGCCTGCCGGGCTATATGCATGACTTCTTTGGTTACGTCGGCCAGATCAGCGTTTCCCGCCGTCAATGCCCCGGATTGATTGTCTGTTATGATCGAGCTTTGCATGGCAACTCCATTGGTCCTTAACCATCCGTTATTTTAGCATATTTTTGCTTGATGCGCGGAGATCGGGCGTGAATTCGCCAATCGTGTTAAAATTGGGTGGAGGATACTTTCCAGGAGCATACTGACAGATGGAATCACCCATGACACGCATCAACGCGATTGCCTGCCGCCGCGCAATGGTCTTGATGTTCTGCGGACTGATGCTTTTGGCGGGCTGCGCCCAGCAGGTGCGGGTACCGCGAAAACTCATGGCCATACCGCCGGCACAGCAGGTTATTCATCGCCTCAACGCCCGCGCTGCATTGCTGGGCACCCTGCGTTTGACCGGTAACGTCAATCTGACCTTGATTCACCATCATGGAGGTGCCTCCAGTTTTCAGGCCCATGCGGTTCTGCTGGTGGATCAGCACCGCATACCACACCTGCTGTTGGTGGGGACGTATCTGGGGCAGGACGCGTTTGAAATGGGCATGAATCGGCGGATATATTGGCTCATTGATCATGAACATAAAATTGCTTATGTGGGACGCGTGGCCGCGGAATACCGCCTGCCATCCGATGTCATGCCGCTAAGGCCGCAACGCATCTTGGACATGCTGGGTATTACGCCGTTGATTCGCACGGGTGCCAGCCGCGTGGCGATGTTTAATTTTCCGCATGCCGATCAATACCATCTGCTGTTGCTGCATGACGGTGGAAACGGGCTTGTTCATATCGAACGGCAAATCTCCATCAGCCGGTATACCGGACAGATCAGGGAGGTGCGGCTGTATGATCGCAATGGTCGGGTTATCGCGTATGCCCGGTTAAGCGAATATCACCCGGTGGGAAACGCCTTTGGCGGCGTGGAACTGCCGATGCACATTGTTATCCATTATCTTGATGTGCGGGCGCGGATGGACTTCCACGTTCAACGCGCAACATTAAAATTGTCTGGCAAGGCAAAATTTATTTTTGCCTCGCCGAGTTTTCAAGGCTTGAAAGTCGCGGATATTGATAACCCGGCCAATTGGCCCGCCAAAAGCCTTCGAGGAAGCAGCGCAAATGGACGCGCTCGCTGATAGAATTGTCCGGCGTTACGGCTGAAGCCGTGTGTAAGTTGATGTCAGAGTAGCGGAGCATATAGAAGCGATGGTTAATCCCAAATCAGCGGTGAAATATTTCGTTTTGGACACCAGTGCCTTGCTGCACAATCCCAACGCCCTGTTTTCCTTTGCGGATAATGAGGTCGTTATTCCGTTTGACGTGCTGGAAGAACTCGACAAATTTAAGAAGGACAGCAACGATGTTGGCCGCAATGCCCGTATGGTAATCCGCCACCTGGATCAACTCCGTGAACGCGGCCACCTGGCCGAGGGTGTGAAATGGAACGGGCATAATGGCTGCATTCGCGTAGCCATGGATCAGACACCCGTCGTTGGCCTGAACGCCGGTGTGCCCGACAACCGGATTATCGCCGTTGCCTATCACCTGAAGGAACAGGGTAAACCCGTCACCTTTATCAGCAAGGACATCAATGCCCGCATCAAGTCTGATGCGCTGGGCATCAACACGGCGGATTTTGAATCCCAGAAGGTGGATTATGAAACCCTTTACGCCGGCTATCGGGAAGTAAACGTGGAAGGTGCGATCATTGACCGGCTGTATGCGGAAAAGAAAATTCCAATCCAGGACCCTGTCCTGGCCAAACTTAATCCGCCGCTGTTTGCCAATGAATTCGTACTTTTCCGAAATTCCATGGACGAGCATCAGACCGGCCTGGCCCGGTATGTCAGTTCGTTGCAGGCGGTCTTACCGCTGATGCGCGCCAAAAAAGCGTGTTTTGGAATTTTGCCGCGCAACGTCCAGCAGACAATGGCCTTGGATTTATTGCTGGATGATGATGTGCAGATGGTTACGCTGATGGGCACGGCCGGCACGGGAAAAACACTTCTGGCTCTGGCGGCCGGTATGACCAAATGCTTCAACGAACAGCGTTATGAACGCCTGCTGGTGGCCCGGCCTATTATGCCGCTGGGCCGGGACATTGGCTTTCTGCCCGGCACCAAAGATGAAAAAATGGCCGTCTGGATGCAGCCTATTTTTGACAACCTGGAATTTCTATTGCAGGATCGCCGGATCCACAGTGCGGAATCCGCCAACGTGGAAAGTAAATTAAAGGCCTTGGTGGAAAGCGGAAAAGTGGTGCTGGAAGCCCTCACCTATATTCGCGGACGCAGTATTCCCCATCAGTTTATGATTGTCGATGAAGCCCAAAACCTCACCCCCCATGAAATTAAAACCATTATCAGCCGTGTGGGTGAGGGTACTAAAATTGTCCTTACCGGCGATGCCGAGCAAATCGATAATCCATATCTCGATGCCAATTCCAACGGGCTGTCCTTTACCATTGAGAAACTTAAAAATTCGGACCTCGTCGGCCATGTAACCCTCGAACGCCCGGAGCGCAGCAGTCTGGCCAGCCTGATTGTAAAAGAATTGTGACGCGGCGGGCGGAGCCACATAACGTTGCGCCCGTGGGGCGGTGACGCTTGACGCGGGCCGCGTTTCCACCCGGCAGTGCGCATCATCGTCCCGGCGCGGCGCGGACGGACTTTATCCGCAGGTAAATGAGATACACCAGAATAAATATATTTGCGATCAGCAGGCCCACACGCAAGAGATCAGGTTTTGCGCATATTCCGATGATCTCCACCGGCATGAGCAGACTGACTTCCACGATCACCAGATATTCGCCCCACACTTTTTCCCGGTACAGGCCGATCCCCTCCACCAGAAAGAGAACCCCATATACAAAGGCCCCAACCGCGACTATTTCAAGCTGCCTGGCATGCACAAGTCTGGCGTGATCAAGCACCCAATCCACATATACATTATCGGGATCAATCCGGAATTTATTTACCCAATGCATGGCGATTTGGCTTAAATTGGCATGTTGATAGGTGATGGCCAATACGCCCGCCGTAATCATCGCCGCCGCCTTGAAAAACTTAAACAGCGCAATGGTCAGAAGTATCCGGTTGCGGTGGGGCGGTTTACATTGAGAACGAATGGCCGAGGGTGTCGGGGCGCTTTGACTCATGGCTTTTTTCCTCCCGGTGAGGCGATGCTTTGGGCAATCCATTCTGATATCAGCTCCACGCCGGCCTGATTAGGATGCACACCGTCGGTGGAAATCCAATGCGTCCGCGGCACGCCTGAGGATTCCTGTCTTCTGACCTGCTCCCGCACATTTACAAATTCCACACCCGCACTTATTGCCCATTGCACAAAAGCATCCTGATAAATCTCCCGCCATTTATGGCGATTCGCAAAGACCTCCGGCAATGATCTGTAAAACAGACGGTTGGCGCGATCCTCAGGAACGTTCGGAGAACTGCTGATGGTCAAATACGTTATGATGCGGGCATTGGGAGCATGTTGTCGGCATGTCGCCAGAATCTGATTCCAGATATGGGTGAAATTGCCAAGGCCTGATTCGCGGTCATTGGCGTTGTTAAACGCGCAGGATTCGATGACCAGAATATCGGGGCGGCTTTGGGCCAATGGCAGCATGCGTTCGCGGCCATGCCAGAATTCATACTCCAGACGGTACAAAATCAGTTCCGCCCGGGTGCCGCCAACCGCCCAGTTGGAAATCTCATACGTGGTTTCCGGTTGCAACTGTTGCAGATAATCAGCTAATACGCGGGGGGGGCGATGCAGGTACTCGGTCATGGAATCGCCATAAAGAATCACACGCATGGACATCTATGCTCCGGAGTCGTTCTTAGCCGGTCCGTAACCGGTCGAGTGTATCTTAGCCGCGATCCCGTTATGGTGAAAATGTGAAAAAATGACGTTGTGTCATTGGTCATCCGGCGCAGCGGGCATTACAATCCCAACAGTATGACACGACTTCGCATTCTCATGTTGAAACTCTTGCCGGTTCTGGCGTTGGCCGTGCCTCTGCTTGTGATATTGTCCACTGCCCATGGCCGCGCGGGCGGTGGTGAGGGTTTTGGCGGTGGTGGCTTTGGTGGTGGGGGGGGATTTGGTGGCGACGGCGGCGGTGGCGGTAATGGTGGTGGGGCAATTATTTTTCTGATTATTGAATATCTGGTGCTGGAACATCCGGTTATTGGTATTCCCGTGCTTATCGTCGTGGGTTTTATGTATTTTAAAACCCACACCTCGGTGGCCGGTTATGTCCGGGATCAGCGCACACAGGCGGGCCTCACGGCGGTGGATGAAAATGCCGAAGCTCTGGCCGTGCGTGAATTG
>JAJYGE010000362.1 GCA_021785155.1 Planctomycetota bacterium | reverse complement strand
GTTTCAATTTTAGAGAGTCTTTCAAATCGCTGGCGGCTGGCCTGGGCAAGAGATCGAAGGGCAGAGCGCAGCATATCTTCGCGTGTGGTGGCAAGGGTCAGATGTTCAAAGGATCCGGTGCGTTCTTCCATGGCGGTGCGATCTCCCGCCAAATATGGCGCAAAGCCGACATCCGTGGCGGATTGTGTGTTAATTTTGTGGCCACGCATTTCCTGGCCCAGGCGCTGCGTGAGTTTGTGGAACCGTTTGGTGGAATAATCGGCAAACAAATTGTCTTTCAGCCAGTGCATGGTGGATCCGCCGGCGGCAATGGTGCTTACCGCCAGCCATCGCTTGGGCAATTTATGACCTGTTCCCAGTGGCCGCGTAAGAATGTCCACCGCCGGTGCGGCTTTATCCAGGCATAGTGCCAGCACATCTGTTGAGCCCGCGCTATGCACCAAGCGTCCCGGTCGATAATCCGTGGCCAGCATGGCCGCGCTGGTATCCACAAGCGATGCGAATACCGGACAACCTTCCGGTAACCCCAGATTATCCGCTGCTGCGCGGGTGACTTTCCCGGCGACCTGGTCGGAAAAAAGTATGCGCGGTAACTGCGATTCTTTCAGACCAATGTGTTCGTATAATTCAGGAATCCATCCAGAAAGCGTGATGGAATCATATAATCCCAGAAAAGCGGCCTGCGACGGGTCAATAACCCATTGTCCGGTCAGATGATGAATCAGCAAGGTTGTGGGTTGACCAACATGGGCGATTTTTTTGAATATCGCAGGCTGGTTCTGTTTAAACCACAAAAGTGTGGTGCTGCCGATGCCACCGGGAAAGGGGCGATTGCCGGTGAGCTGTAAATGCCGGTCGATGCCGATGTGCTGTTCAATTTCCGCGGCTTGTTTAATGCTGCGCCTATCCTGATGAGTCACGCATCCAAACAGAATCGTGTTATTCTTGTCTAATGCGGCAACGCCGGGGCAAAAGCTGTCCATTACCACTGCGTCAATATGGCTATGTGACGCGGTAATGTGGCGGATGGCATCGCGAAGGCTCTTCAACAGCCCTGTGGCTGGAATTTCAACTTCTGTGCCCCGGAACGTGGTGGATACGGGGACATGCTCAATATGTTTGATGCGATCATTTTTACAAAATGCCGCTTTAATTGAGGACGATCCAACATCAATCGCCAGAATTTTCATGTGTGTGTCTCCAAAAAAATGGATCAGGCCGAAACCGTCGGCTGCATGAGTGCCTCGGAAACCGGTCCGACAAGTTCCGTGGCAGGCTGTCCTGCCTGCGTGTTGAACCAGGTTACGCCGTCAAAGCGTTTCAGCCAGGTGCGTTGCAATTTTGCCAGATGACGCGTCTGGATTTTAATTTGCTCCATGGCATCATCCAACGGCAGTGAACCAGCCAGATATTCAATAATCTGTTTATAACCCACAGCTTCTCCCGCCTGCATGGATAGCCCTTGCGTGTTGTCGATCAATGCGCGGACTTCATTTAGTAATCCGCAGTCCATCATCAGGCCTACGCGCTGATTGATCCGCCGATTCAAATCGGTTTTGTCCCGCGCCACGCCGATGATACGATAATCCAGTCGCGGGCGACCGGCCTGCCATTGCGTTTGCAGTGTGCTGATGCCGCATCCGGTCAATTGAAATACTTCCAGAGCGCGGATAATTCGCCGCAGATCATTGGGGTGAATCCGCTGGGCCGCAACGGGATCAACCTGCGCTAATTGCCGGTGCAGTTCCGCGGAACCGTTTTTTTCCGCCTGCGCCGCCAATGCCTGTCGAATTTCCGGATTTGCGGGGGGGCCTTCAAACAAACCCTCCAGAATCGCCCGGAGATATAGTACAGTACCGGCTACTAGAATTAAGGGGCGATTTTCCGCGCGATGCCGCTGCATGATTGGTTCCGCCATGGCGGCAAATCGTGCCGCGGAAAAGGATTGCCATGGATCCGCAACGTCAATCATGGTATGCGGTATACGTTTTTGCGCACTGGCGGAGGGTTTGGCTGTGCCAATATCCATTCCGCGATAAACCTGCATCGAATCAACCGCCATGATCGTGGCGGGCTGACCATCCGTATGCGTCCACCGCGTGGCCAATGCTTCCGCCAATTCGGATTTACCCGCAGCCGTGCACCCAACAATGACAAGGAGCTTTTCCATATCTGAAGTATAATAGCTTATTATGTTCTCGGATGCTTGTCGGCAAAGCCGGACATGGCAAGGTGAATATGTGAATTTGGCATAGTGTATAACCAATGGTGCGTCGTGTTGTATAGTAATCCGTTATTTTGCCGGATGCGGAGCCGTACCAATGGGACGGAATGTTCTTAGCCGATTGAATCATGGTTCGGTGGCATTTTTGTTGCGGTATGTGTTGACAACCGGTATGGCGATCTGATTCCGGCAATCAATCAAGCTATCCGGAATGTAATAACGTCAGCGTTGTATCCAGCTGAAATAAAATACTGTTTTTTGTTCCGCTGCGCGGACTGAATTGATTAGGTGCTTATGACCACGAAGTTGCCATTTCACATTCTCACCAAGCCCATTGGTCCAATATGTAATCTGGATTGCAAATATTGCTTTTACCTCAAGAAGGAAACACTTTTTCCGGATCACCACAAAGCCGCTGATTTCCGCATGAACCGGCAGACGCTTGAAAACTACATTCAACAGTATATTGCGGCAGAACCTGCGCAGGAGGTTTGTTTCGCCTGGCAGGGCGGTGAGCCGACATTGCTTGGAATGGAATTCTTTCAGCGTGTGGTTGAATTGCAGAAACGATTCTGTCCGCCGGAAAAGTGCGTCAGCAATGCCATTCAGACCAATGGAACTCTGCTCACGCCGGCCTGGTGCCGATTTCTGGCTGACAATCATTTTCTTGTGGGGATTTCCCTGGATGGTCCGCGTGAATTGCATGATCGCTACAGGGTCACACGCAGCGGAAAGCCGTCATTCGACCAGGTATGGCGCGGCTTGCAACTGCTTAAAGAATATAAGGTGGACTTCAATACGCTCACCGTGGTGCATCGCGAACTGGCCTACCAGCCGCGTGAGGT
>JAJYGE010000159.1 GCA_021785155.1 Planctomycetota bacterium | reverse complement strand
AGCCGCCATAAATCGTCCATAACGCATCATGCTGCCGGACATATCCACAAGGATACACAGCGCGCACGCTGTAGTGCCTTCCAGCAGGTGCAACTCCAGATCATTTTCATTAAACTCAATCGGTATGCCCGGTGTATTGCCCGCAACAACCGCGCGCGACATCGCATTGCGCAGGGACTGCAGCATATCCAGTTCACTGATCGGATCACCAAACTGATATTTACGCGTACCCTCCAGCCGATCCGCACCGGCGCCGGCGTTGGCTGTCGGATGGCCATCGCGGCTGCCGCGCGGTAAATGGGCGAAAATCTCCATGAGTGCCTTGCGCTGCATGGCATTAATTGCGCGCGGTGTAAGGCGAAATTTTCCCGCCGCCTTTTCCAGCAGGCCATCTTTCATTAACTGTTCAAGAATATCCGCGTCCGCAGGCTCCAGTTTGTCTAGAGCTTCAAGGGCCTGATCTCCGTAGGAGAGAATAAAATCAAAAATACTTTGATTGGCAAACAGGCTGTCAGGTGTGGGAAATTCCGAACCGTCAAATTCACCATAATTAAAGAGCATCGCGCAGCATCCCGATACAATCCGGCCCATTGCGTATTATTGGTATTATAGCCGCGCCAATCCGCCGGGAGAAAACCCGCGCGAAAATGGTTTCAAATGGGGCCACAACTCCGCAAAACTAACGCCGTTTGCTCATTGCGCGTTTGCGACGGATAATCTCCTCCATGGAATCAGCGCAGGAAATCTTTAAAACGTTTCTCCATGAGCATCGGCAAAAGTACACGCAAGAGCGTCGCGTGGTGCTCGAAGTTATTCAAAGCTTCGATCGACCCTTTGAAGCCGAGGAACTGCTCCTGGCATTGCGCCGACAGCAACACCGTGTCAGCAAGGCCACCGTGTACCGAACGCTCAAGCATCTCGTGGAATGTCTGCTGGTAAATCAGATTTTTTTTGGTACCGGAAAACAGAGTTATTACGATTTTGTCGGAACGCAACGTGGTCATGACCATCTTGTGGACGTGCAAACCGGAAAGATTATTCCCTTTTCCAGTCCGGAAATTGCCGCTTTAAGAGACCGTATCGCCAAGGAAATGGGCTTTACATCCGTTGCCCACCGCTTTCAGATACTTGGAAGGCGGATCAACACCCCACCGGCGAGTTAATGTCCGTGTTAATGCACGTGCCGGATTATCTGACCGCGCACAAGAAATACCACTTCCTCCGCAATATTGGTGCAATGATCGGCAATGCGTTCAAAGTTCTTCGCGATCATGATCATCGCCAGATCAGCCGGAACATTCTGCGTGTCCGCCACCATACCCGCCTGCAAGTCCTGGTAAATCTGGTGATAAAGCGCATCGATAACGTCATCGCCCCGGCACACTTCTGCCGCCAATGCCGGATCGCTTAGCCCCAGACACTTTGTGGTGTCATCCACCTGTTTGAGGGTGGATTCAGCCATGGTTCGTAGCTCATGGGGAATCTGTGATACCGTCGCGGAGAACGATGGCACCATCTGCGCAATGTTATAAGCGCAATCGCCGATCCGCTCCAGATCACTGTTAATTTTTACAATCGCAAAAACCGTCCGCAGATCAGACGCTGTAGGCTGATGCTCCGAGAGCATATTGATGGCCGCACGCTCAATTTTGACTTCTTCGGCATCAATCTGATCTTCGGTATCGCGTACTCCCTGCGCAATATCAGGCCGGCAATGAATCACCGCCTGCGTAACTTGTTCAACCGCGCCCTGCACCAAAGCGGCCATGTCCACGCAACGATGGTGCAGGAGTTCCAAGGCTTCAACAAACTGAATTGACACGGACTGCTCCACGTACAACGGATAAACCGACAAACTCTCTCAAGTATACCCCAGTAATCTCTCCGGAGCGAATTACCCGATCTTTTTATGAATTACTCCAGGGCTTGCCACCAAGCACCTGACGTTCCGCTGAAAACATGCGTATAATGCCTGTTGAACATCCGGGGCTTATATTCGGCGGGTGATGATTCTACAAGGGTGGTGACTATGCGGACGAACATTATGTTGAATCGAGAAGCCAGGTGCTGCCTGACCATTTTGACCGCACTGCTGGCCGGTTCAGCGATCAACACCTATGGCCAGAATTACCCCGCATATCAAGGCTACACGCCTTACTATTCCCAACCTTATACACCGCCATCGCCGCCGGTTGCGCCTCCTCCACCAACTTATGCTCCTGCCGTTTATGGGCCACCGGTTATGGCAACCCCGCAGATTGTCGCACCATTGACCGTCGGGCAAATTGATCAGATCGTGGCTCCGATCGCGCTATATCCTGATCCATTGCTGGCACAACTGCTGCCTGCCTCCACGTATCCGCAGCAGGTGGCATCGGCCGCACAGTGGCTGCAATACAACCCCAACCCCGGGGAAATTTTAATTGATATGCAAAACTGGGATGCTTCGATCAAAGCAATGGTTCATTATCCCTCCGTGCTGGCGTATATGAATGCGAATCTGCAGTGGACGCAAGCCTTGGGCGTGGCTTTTCTAAATCAGCAGGCAGATGTCATGCAGGCAATACAACAATTGCGGGCACAGGCTATTGCCGCAGGAGCTTTACAATCCACACCGCAACAACAGGTCATATCCCAAAATGGAACCATTTGGATTGAGCCGGCAAATCCGCAGTTCATTTACGTGCCGCAGTATGATCCCAATGTTGTCTATAGCCGGCAACCCGGATATTACCCCGGCCCCTATTTGACTTTCGGCATTGGCTTTGCCATTGGCAGCTGGCTTAATAATAATTGCGATTGGCAAAATAATTGGATTGGCGCCGGCCAGGGCTGGCGGCACAACTGGCGGCGGGATAATCGCGGGCAATGGATACGCAATCGCCCATCAGACCACGGCAATGGTCGGCGATTTGGCCCGGCGCAAAGCGTTCCCCAACGTTGGAGACGTAACTCGCGTGAGCCACTGCCGGCATTACCGCCGAATATGGCCCAACCCGGTGCCCTGCGACGATATCGTGGTTGGCCCGGACCACTGCCGGTAAATCGTCCGGCTCCCTCGTTTAGACCGGGTAA
>JAJYGE010000195.1 GCA_021785155.1 Planctomycetota bacterium | reverse complement strand
AGCAGCCCGCCGGAAACTAAGTAGAAACGCATATTGATTTACACTATCACGATTGTGGCCAATACCATGGCATTCGCAATTTATGCCGTCGATACAATGAACGATTCATTTTGCGTTCCTACTTAGTGCCCTGTTCCATCCGTAATTACGGGTGGAACAGGGCACTAGGTATTATCAAGGGGCGTCGCGGGTGATGCAAATATTATTTTGACAGCCTTGCATGCTGGTCGATTCACCCGCGGCATGGCATGATACCTTGGTTACTATGTGTGGGTGCTGGAGCAGAAGCCTTTCATGACCATTGAACACCTCATTCTTCAAATTGCCGTGATATTGCTGGCGGCGCGCTTTTGCGGGGCACTTCTGCGGTTTCTGGGGCAACCCGAAGTCATTGGTGAAATGATCGGCGGGTTGGTGATCGGTCCCTCCGCCCTGGGGTTGCTGGCCCACGGGGCGTATTTTCATTGGCTGTTCCCCGCCAAGGGCATGCCCCTGCTGCAACTGCTTGCCGAACTCGGGGTTATGTTTTTCATGTTCATTGTGGGATTGGAACTGGACCTGGTGCGCGTGCGCGGCAAAGGCCCCAGCGTCATTGCCACCGGACTGGCCAGCCTGCTGGGGCCTTTTACCGCCGGACTGGTTATTGCCTGGCTGATGCTCCAACACCCCCATCTGGTGGGGCATGTAAAATCCCCGGCGGCCTTTATCCTCATGGCCGCTCTGGCAATGGGGATGACGGCATTTCCAGTTTTGGCCCGGATCATCAGTGAACAGAATCTTAAAGATACGGAAGTCGGGGCTTTTGTCATAACCGCCGGCGCGGTGCTGGATGTCGCCGGGTGGTGCCTGCTGGCGGTGGTGTATGATCTGGCCAAGGTCCAACTTGCCGGCGGCGGCAGTGTGCTGTCTTCCATTGGGCTGGGAGTTAAAACCGCAATTCTGGCGGGCGCATATATCGTGGTCATGATGTTTTTTGTCCGCCGATTTCTGTGGCGTTTCCAAGCCCATTTTGAGGTCCGCGGCCACATCACCCGTGATGTCCTGGCACTGACCTTTTTTCTTCTGCTGGTCAGCAGCCTGGTAACTACCGCGTTGGGCATCAACGCCATTTTTGGGGCCTTCATGCTGGGGCTGGTTTTTCCATCCAATGAAAAATTTGTCCGGCACATTTCCAGCAAACTCGAAGACATCACACTGCTGTTACTGCTGCCGATATTCTTTGCCACCATCGGCATGCACACCAACATCGCCCATCTGCATTCCGCCGCCGTATGGAAAAGCTGGGGATACCTGATTGCCGCGCTGATGCTGGTTAAATTCTCATTCAGCAGCATAACGGCCAAAGTCACCGGCGCAAGCTGGCGCACCGCCGGATTAACCGGCCTGCTCATGAACACCCACGGCGTGGTGGAACTCGTCGTGCTGAGCCTCGCCTGGCAGATGGGGGCCATCAGTTCCACAACATTGACCGTACTGGTGCTGGCTTTTCTGGCCATTACCACCCTATCCTCTGTTTTGGTGCGGCTGGCCCGGTTGCCGATGGGACGTCGCGAACTGGCCGGTTCCGCCAGTTTTGAAATTGAAAAAGATGATACGCCTAAACTTCATATTCTTGCCTCGCTTTCGCAGGCCGGAACCGTCAAAGGGTTAATCCGGGTGTCACACGCCCTCTTGGCCGGGGAGCCGGGACGCGTTACCGCATTGCTGCTGCGGAAACCGGCGGAATCGACACTCATCTCGGACGCAGCGATTGCCGCCGATACCGATCCGATTAACATGGCGTTGGCGGAGGCCAAAGTGCTGAATGTTGAACTCACCGCACTTTCACCACCCAGTCTCCGCATCGCCCGGGATATATGCAGAGTCATTGAGCATCAACGTGTCAGTTGGACGGTGCTTGGTGCCCATCAGGGTATTGTCAATCCATCCGCGCTGGGCGGCGTGGTGGATTACGTGCTCAAGCACAGTCAACAGAATGTGGCCATTCTCATTAACAAACGCCTGACCGCCATTCGTCGGGTACTGGTACCCTACCTTGGAGAAGCGCAAGATGCGGGTGCCATGCTGGCAGCACAAAGAATCAGTAAGAACGCGGACGTGGAGATCACCATCTTGCACGTCGTTAAACCCAAACGCCCCAATGCCGAACAACCGCTGGGGGTCAAAGAACTCGTGGATCGCTTTTTGCCGGGAACCGATGGCGGCAATAAAATTCGGATGATCGTTATCGAAACGGATACACCCGTTTCGGCTGTAAGTGAGCGCACCCGTGATTATGATCTGATGATTCTTGGTATTTCACCATTGTGGCGCTTGCGCCAGAATCTTTTGGGCAGCAATCAAAGTTCGGTCGCGGTGCTCAGCAGTTGTTCCGTTCTCGTTGTCCATGCTGCCGCCATCAGCAAACCGTCGGCAGATAGAAAAACGGATACTTCCCGGGTGTAACCACCGGAAAGGGAGCCGTCACGCGACCACCGTGGCTAGTGCCCTGTTCCACCCGTAATTACGGATGGAACAGGGCACTAGAGTGTGGCCATTTTTCCCGGCGAACAGCGAAATCAACGGCATAAATGCCGGCGCTTAGAGAAGGTTCGTCCTGGAAACTCGCACCTCGGACCCACGCCCGGATTTATTGCCACGCCGTCGTGGCCATCGTTGACCGTTGCCATGTTGAAAAAAAATACCGCGAGGTTAACATAGCCCGCACGTCAGGTTAACAATGTCATTCACTGGACATTCCCGTCAGAATTTTCTATAGTTTCAAAAAGAATTGAACGGAAGTGCCGACTTGGGAGGCTTTTGGGCCTGGTTTTTCCCTCTCCGTTCGTGGAGCGTGCTTTTATGGTCACACTGGCCGGCCCCATTACCTTGCAGGCGATTGAGCCTTACCTCGCGCAAGTCAATGATCTCTTTGCGCGCGAACTGGCCAGCGATCTGGATCATGTCCAGAAACTTGCCCATCATGTTGAACGCTTCCGCGGCAAAATGCTCCGCCCGGTGCTGGTTTTTCTTTCAGGCCTGGCGGCGCGCAACAATTCCCAATCGCTGGGGTCAACCCACGTCACCATCGCCACGGTGGTGGAAATGGTGCATGTTGCCACGCTGGTGCATGACGATGTATTGGACAATGCCGAAATTCGTCGGCGAGGGGCCACGATTAATCATCTGCACGGCAATGAGATGGCGGTATTGCTGGGGGATTTGTTAATCAGCCACGCCTACCATCTTTGCAGTTCACTGGATAGTCAGATTGCGTCGCGTGCCATCGGTCGCACCACCAATATCGTCTGCGAAGGTGAACTGACGCAGAATTTTAATCGCGGCAACTGGGCTTTGACTGAAAATACTTATTTTGACATTATCTATCGTAAAACCGCCAGCCTCATTGAAACATCCTGCCGCCTCGGTGCCTGGGCGTCCGATGCGGATGCGGCAACGGTGGCGGCGCTGGGCAATTATGGCCGAGACGTGGGTATGGCATTTCAAATTGTCGATGACCTTTTGGACATTGTCGGCCAGCAGAAAACCGTCGGAAAATCTCTGGGCACCGATATTGAAAAAGGCAAACTTACGTTGCCGATGATTCATTTTCTCGCTACCGCGGCCCCGACCCACCAGCAGCTATTGATAAGTCTCCTCGAATCCGATGCTCCGGATCGCATTGATAATGCCCGGCAATTGTTAATCCCCAGCCCTTCAATGCGGTACGCGCGCAACCGCGCGCAACAGCTTGTGGATCAGGCCATCGCCGCCATCCATGATTTGCCGGAATCAGAAATCCGCCGGATTCTCATCGACATGGCCCGCTTTGTCACCGCCCGCGAGTCGTAACCCCGCAACTTCCGCCCCTGCCCGGTTTTTCAGACATTCGGTTATCCCCGAAAACAGGTATCATCCGCAAGGGCCATGAACGTAAGTCATAAATCATTATAGTATACGTATGAACATATATTCTTGCGATTATGAATATTCGATTAACGCAGGTAGGGTGATGTTCATGGCTCTTTAACAGGAGATCACGGATGACCCCTATGATCCAGGCGATGCAGCGCGTCAATAACCAATTGCCCGAATTGCTGGCCAAGGTGCAAAGACCGCATCAGCTTTATTGACACGGTAACGTGGATCATTGAGGCGATGATCGCACGTGGAGAGAAAATCAAATGCCGTTGATTCCATTGCTTTCTCTGCTTAAGTTATTGGCATTCGCGACTGTTTCCATATTCAAAACCCAGCGACGGTTCCTCTATTATTTCACGGCCTGTGCGCAAGGGCTAAACGGTTACGTCTGAAATCAGCGTCAAAAAGGTAGCTGCGCGCTATTATCGCGTCTATATTCTGACGGGGTCATTCCCGTGATGCGCTTAAATACCACATTGAATACCGTTTCACTGCGAAAGCCGGAATCCTCGGCGATCTTCCACATTTTCTGATCGGATTCAGTGATGAGCTTCCTGGCGCGGTCCACATGCGCCCGCCAGATTTCATCCTGCAGGGTGGAGCTGGTGGCGGTTTTGAAACGCATTTCCAATCCGCGGCGCGAAACCATCGCTTTGCCCACTACGTCCTGGACACAAATCGGCTCATGGGCGTGCTCACGGATGAATTGAAACGCTTCGGCAACGTCCTGATCCTCAAAGGCCGCCACCTCGGTGGATTCGCGCTGCACCACCGGTAAAGGCGCAATAAGTATGGGGGCTTTTGGGGCCGGCTTACTACGCATGACGGCATTGAGCGTTTCGGCCGCCTGGCGCACCATCAGTCGGATGTTGTGCGGAATGCTGGTCAGCCGCGGGGAACAAAGCATGCACACCCACGGGTTGTTATCCACCCCGCAGACCGCCATATCTTTGGGCACCATGATGTGCTCTTCCCTGGCTAATCGAGCCACATCGTAGGCCAGACGATCCATGCAGGCAAACAGGCCCACCGGTTTGGGCAGGCTTTTCAGCCAGTGGCGCAGGTCTTTTTGCTGTTGCTTGTTTTGAAACCGCCACCAGTCCGGTATATCATGATCGTATATCGGTATGGCGTTATCACATACATTCACGGAATGGTTCATCTGTTTCAGACGCTCGGTAAAACCGTTTCGGCGTAACCGATCCCATGAAAACGTGGTGGCTTGCGCCATGCCGTAATAGGCAAATGTGCGAAATCCCTTGGATGCCAGATGTTCAGCCGCCTGCACACCGAAAGCGTAATCATCGGGAACCACCTGCATAAAGGGAATATTTTCCTGCAGATGCGAAGTGACAACCACGGGGATTTTCGCCTGCCGAAGTGCCAGAATGGTTTCCTGTTCATCCCAATGTCCCATAATCGCCCCGTCCACGCGCCCCGCCAGAATATCTCCCGGCTCCACTTCGCCCAATGTGGCTACGAGCGTGTGCCAATTACCGAATTCTTCGGCACACCGCGCAAATTCAACAACGGCGTTTTGGTTGTACATGCTGGTCTCGCGGGAGAAATAAGCCACCCGCAACGGCCTGGTGCGGCGCGTCTTGCGAAAGCCGGTCGGAGATTTGGCGGCGGAAGCGGTTCCATGAGTTCTGATTCTCATGTCGGGCATTGTAATCGCAGAGGAAACCGAATCCCACTTTTGCGCTAATGGTAAATATTTTTGCGCTATCCATCATTGTATTCCATGTTTTTTCGCGTCAAAATAAGGTGAGGTGGTTCATCAGTCTTTCGCATGTCGCGATGGAACCGGCCTCCCGCAGCGGTCTTTTCTGCGGGATAAGTCATGTGGCTTCCTTGAGGGAGCAGGAGTATTTTATGTTTTCCAGGATCTTCCCAAATCGTAGTGGTTCTTCTCTGGCGGCCGCGGCACTCGCGGCGGCGGCAGTGGCCGGGCTGGCTGGTGCGGGAGCCGTAAACGCGTCGGTGATTTATCAGGCCTTCACGGCTTCCACGGCCAGCACCTCCGAGGCGCTTTCCGGCCTTGGCCTCAACAGCACGCCGACACCAGGACTTGCCGTTGACAACGGCCCCAATCCGGGCAGCGACACTTGGACGCCCTCCACCGCCGGGAAATATTCGTATCCGCAGGATTTTTCGACCGACGGTACGCAAGTGAGCCTCTCGGCCCCGGTTGTACAATCTGGTGGCTATAACTATGGGGCATCTGAGAGCCTGCCTGTTACTCTGACGCCGAGTACAACCTATGTGCTCTCGGGAGTCTTTAACGTTACCAACACCAACGGCGTATACATGGGCATTGGTATTGGTCCGGGCGTTGTGCAGCTTAGTGGTTCCGGGTGGGTGGGTACGCGTACCGCCGGCTTTAATCAGAACGGGGGTGCCCAATATAAACCCTACAATAGGACGGGAACGTTGACCGTAACACTTGCCACGGCAAGTAACCTCGCTACCGGCAATAGCATGCTTACCTTCACCGATAGCGTCGGCAGTTGGAGCAGTACTCCCGTCACAGTGACCGGTCTGAGCAGTACATCGAATATCGCAGTGTACCAATACGACAATGCCACAGGGTCCATCAAGGACCTAAGCTTGACGTCCCTTCCCAGCTCCGTTCCCGAACCAGCTTCGCTGGCTCTGGTGGCGGCGGGCGGGCTGGGGTTGCTGCTGTTGGGCCGTAAGCGGAAATTCACTTAAATCCGCGACTGGGGTCAGGTCAACACGTTCGTCCTGCGGGCCGGGAAGGAAAGCTTTTCCGGCCCGCTTTTTTGCGTAAAGATCACAGAAAAATTCAGGGTTTTCATCATCTCATGGCAACCCTGCGCTGCCGTGGCGTGGCGTTGCGAATCCGGCATCGCCACATACGGCTTAACCCGATATAGAAATGGGATGATTTGTGCGCTAATGATAAATATTTTTGCGCTGTCCATTATGGCATTCTAATTTCAACGGGTCAATAATGAATTCAGTGAATTAGATTTTCTCCGCATGTTGTCTGCCCTTCGGCAGGCGGGCGGTGGAACCGGTCTCCCGCAGCGGTCTTTTCTGCGGGATAAGTCATGTGGCTTCCTTGAGGGAGCAGGAGTATTTTATGTTTTCCAAGATCTTCCCAAATCGTGGTGGTTCTTCTCTGGGGGCCGCGGCACTCGCGGCGGTGGCAGTGGCCGGGCTGGCCGGGACGGGCGCAGTCAGCGCGTCGGTCGTCAATGTTGAATTCTGGAATAACGGGAACGCGAATAGCGGCAACTTTCAACACCAGCAGGGCGCATACACGGGCGACAGTCTGACGTCGCCGACGTGGAACGTGCTTACGGTCGATGGTGATGTAAACGGAAGCGGCCAGGTAGTCCCCGTCACGGTGAATGGTCTCGTGGACTCAACCAACACGGCCACAGGCGTCGGCATTACCTTCGGGTACCAAGGGTGGTTCAACGCTTACAAAAAAACAAGCCCCGCAAATAACCTTCTGGACTCCTATATCGCCAGCGTGGCGGGCTATGTAAACAACAACATCGAGCTTACAGGGCTGACCGACAATGGCAACTACGAACTCTACCTCTATGGCAGTAGCGCGGGGTACGGGGCTAAAACCTTGTTCAAATTCACAGCCGGCACCGCGACCCCGGCCGCCGGCAGCAATGCTTACACGTCAGCAAGCGAAGTCGCTCCCGGGGCGTTCGCGCTTAATACCAACTACGTGATTTTTGACGTCACCGCCAGCGCCACCGGAACCATCACAATAGTACCCTATCCAACGAGCGGCACCCCGTCCATAACCACCCACAACACGGGGAATGTCAATGGACTGCAGTTAGTCAGTGCCCCCGTTCCCGAACCAGCTTCGCTGGCTCTGGTGGCGGCGGGCGGGCTGGGGTTGCTGCTGTTGGGCCGCAAGCGGAAATTCACTTAAATCCGCGACTGGAGTCAGGTCAACACGTTCGTCCTGCGGGCCGGGAAGGAAAGCTTTCCCGGCCCGCTTTTTGGTCAAACCGCGTGCAGCCATTTGGGCGCGGGCACCCTTGGCGTGAGCTGATGAAATTCGGGGGCCGTTCACGCACGACGTTTCTTGCTTGCCCACCACACGGAGCGGTAGTCCGAGCCACGAACGTACGGCAGCAGCACCGCCCTGAACGGATACGGAGCTGGGAAGGCCGAAAAGCAGTGAACGGTTACCCCGCAGCGATGTTGGCGGGACAGGCATCCTGCCCACCATGGCAGGTCGCGGTGGAACCTGTCGCTGTCATTGTGCAACACGTTATGTACCCCGGAGGCCTATGGAAATTGCGCGAAAATCAGAGATTTTCAGCAGGCCGCCGGACGGTTGCATGGTGCGCCTGTATGTCTGAGTTACCGAGAAAGGTTTCCGGGGAATTAATGATGGCTAAATTTTTTGCGCGGCGAAATCTACTTAAGACTTGCATCGCGGCGACGGCAACCGTAGCAGGCGCGATACGCTCAACCGGGGCCCGTTCGTCCAGGCGAGCAGCACGGGCCAAGGCTCTCGATGTAACGCATGAGACCATCCTTGGACCAGCCACACCCGGAGCATTTTCGACGTGGCTTGCGACAATGAAGCGATGGAGATCCGCGCAGTTGGAAAAGATCCGTTACAGTGGTGCCCAATATGGCGTCCCTGAACTCAAATGGACGCAAGGTAGTTTCATTCAACCCCAGATGATGGTCGAAGACAGATATTTCTACAATCCCACGGATGGCCAATACACCGTGGATCGTTATCTTGATGACCTGGAAAGGCGCTACGGCGGGATTGACAGCGTTCTGATCTGGCACACCTATCCGAATCTGGGCGTTGATAATCGTAATCAATTTGAAATGCTCAAAGCCCTTCCCGGTGGCATTGCCGGAGTGCAAAAGATGGTGGCGGATTTCCACCGGCGCGGCGTCAAAGTGCTTTTTCCCCTCAACCCCTGGGACAACGGCACACGCGATGAAGGCCAGCCGCTTTGGACCGCCATTGCCGGGGAACTCAAGGCGGTGGAGGCGGACGGCGTAAACGGCGACACCATGGACGGCATTCCCAGGGAATATCGCGAAGCCTCGGATCAGACCGGGCGCATTCTGGCGTTTGAGCCGGAACTCGGCGTGGGCAATTTGGCCGAATTGCAGTGGAACAATATGACCTGGGGTTACTGGAGTTATGGTTTTATCCCGGCGGTCAGCAAATATAAATGGCTTGAAACGCGCCACATGGTCAATATCTGCAACCGTTGGGCGCGCAATCACACAGATGATTTGCAACACGCCTTCTTCAACGGCGTGGGCTTCGAGAGTTGGGAAAATGTCTTTGGAATCTGGAATGGCCTGACGCCACGCGACGCCGAGGCGCTGCGTCGCATCGCTGACATTTTTCGGGCCTTTTCTCATCTCTTAATCAGTCCTGATTGGATACCGCATTCGCCCACGTTGCGGCATGGTGTCTTCGCAAGCGAATTTTCCCGGGCCGGACAAACGCTTTGGACGCTCATTAACCGGACCTCCAACGACTTTTCGGGAGCGGTAATCCAAATACCACATCGCCCGTTGATGCGGTATTTTGACCTCTGGCACGGTGTCGAATTAATACCGGCCATCCGTGTAATCAACGGTGTCACCTCCGCCGCACTGAGTTTTGACATGGAAGCCAACGGTTACGGCGCGGTATTGGCAACGCGGATTGCTGCAAATCGTTCGCTGCGGTCCTTCCTCAATGGCATGAAAGCATTGGCAAAACGGCGGCTGGTGGATTTTTCGGACGAATGGAAATTCCTCCCACAATATCAGGTGAAAATCGCGGCCACCGTCCCGGCGAAGGTGTTGCCGGCGGGCATGGTGAAAATTCCGGGCGGAGGCTTTGATTTCAACGTATCTGGAATTGAAATCGAGGGCCGTGGTGTCGGCGTGGATGTACAATATCCATGGGAGGATGCTCCGCGACGACATCATCGCCACCGCATTGTTATCAAGCCCTTCTTTATAGATCGTTATCCGGTGACCAATGGGCAGTTCAAAACATTTCTGGTGGCGTCAGGTTATCATCCGAAGGAGGATCACGCATTCCTCCGGGATTGGCAAAAAGGACATTTTCCGACAGGCTGGGAAAATAGACCCGTGACCTGGATTTCCCTGGAAGACGCCCGCGCCTACGCACACTGGGCCGGTAAACGACTTCCGCATGAGTGGGAATGGCAGTACGCGGCCCAGGGCACAGATGGCCGGCTTTACCCCTGGGGCAAGCAGTGGAATGCGGGTGCGGTTCCACCGCCGCATAAGGGACGGGAGATGCGCCCTCCCAGCAACGTCGACGCATTTCCAAACGGCGTCAGCCCGTTTGGCGTCATGGATATGGTCGGAAATATATGGCAGTGGACCGATGAATATATTGACGAACACACCCGCTCCGCTATCATCCGCGGCGGCAGTTATTACCACCCCCAAGGTTCGCAGTGGTATTTCCCAAACTCGGCCAGGCTGACGGACCACGGAAGGTTGTTGCTGATGTACCCCGGAAGAGACCGCGCCGCCACGATCGGGTTCCGTTGCGTTGTAGACGCTTAACGTCGCCCCCGTAACGCCGACCTGATGAAAACCCCAATACCACAGCCATCCAATTTCTGTTGTGCGCCGCGTAATGTTGTGGTGCGGGCATCTGCCCGCCATAGCAGGTCGCGGTAGAACCTGTCGCGGTCATTGCGCAACACGTTATGTATCCCGGAGGCCTATGTAAAATGCGCGAAAATCAGAGACTTTCAGCAGGGCCTGTGACAAATTCTGCCAGGTCTTTCGTGGCCAAAGCCTTGACGTTTTAGCGCTGTTGCTCATTATCCCGCTTACTGCCACCCTATAGCTTTCCCGATGAATAGTTCAGACCCGCTGAACCCTGTTCTTTGACAATTAAATAACATGCCCGCATCAATGGTTCCGTATGGCCATGGAGTTCGCTATGTACCCGGTAAAAAATCGACGCCCGCGCCCAAACTGCCTTCTAACTTCTAACTCCTGAATGCCCCCCCGTTAAAACATCTTGGGCATCTAGGGCAACTTGAACCAAACCCGCTAAAATCAACGCTCTCATCAACTTGCCCAACTTGGGCACCTTGCCCCCGAACTTGAGCATCTTGAGCAACTTGAAATTCGCAAGGTCTTCTAACTCCTAACTTCTAACTTCTAACTTCTAACCCACAACTCCTAAATGCTGGCGGTCCCGCCGCGTTGCAGAATCGGTCACAGGCCCTTCCCGGCCCGCTTTTTTGCGTAAAGATCACAGAAAAATTCAGGGTTTTCATCAGTGCATGGCAACCCTGCGCTGCCGTCGCGTGGCGAAACCGGTATTGCCACCTGCGGCTTAACCCGATAAAAGCGCCGGGCGTATTTTTGCGCTAATGATAAATATTTTTGCGCTATCCATTATTGAATCGACCTCCAAGGCGACTATACTTGAGACAGTTATGGAATGGAAGGGCGAAGGCCCGGAACAAATTCGCCATTCTGATTGTAAAAAAGGTGCTTTTGGGCGGAAAAGGTTTTTCCGGGAGTTGGTCAGGGCAACCGATTTAGTGTTTTTCAGGGCTGCTGATCAGCGTCAATTATGCCAGCCGTTGTGGTTGGAAAAAATTGGATTTGCAAAACAGGTTTCCGTTATAAGAAAGCGTAATATGAGTAACAATACAAGCATCGTTACATCCATCCCGATGTATCGGGACAAACCGTCGTCCATCGGGTCAACGGTCAATTCAAACGTCCCCAATAATATGGAGCGAAAGGAGTCATTTATGTTTTCCAACTGTTTCCTGCGATCGGCTCGTAAATCCAGGCGCGGTTTTACGCTCATTGAGCTGCTCGTGGTGATATCCATCATTGCCTTGTTGATCGCGCTGTTGCTGCCGGCCTTGGCCAGAGCCAGACAGATGGCGGTCACGATTTCATGCGCCTCTAATTTGCGATCCGTCGGCCAGATGCTCTATGAGTACTCCAGCACCTACGAGGATGCCATCCCGTTTGATGTCGAGACGAACTCAACGCTCTGGCCAAGCATGCCCTACACGCCGCAATTCGTGGTCGGATGGGCAACCGAACTGTATAGTTTCAACTCGGGCCATCCTGAAATACAGTTCTGCGATCCCAGCCAATATAATGCCGCCGGCGGCCAAGCCTACACTTGGGCAGCACAATTCCAGGGAATTTTCCGTTGCCCGGTCTCGTGGGGGCCGGAGCCTTCTTTTTCGGGAACCCCTGATTTCGCCACCACCTACGCCTGCAACCCCAATTATTTTTTCTACGACGGGTTGCTTGGCGGAAAAATCAATACTACAAATTTCAAGCTCTCGAACGTCCAGACTCCAACGCTTAGCCTGGCCGTTGGAGATGCTTCACAAAACTCCTACGCGAATTCGGGGCGGGCATGGGCAAATTTCTCATGGGCTCAGACCTGGAGTTCCTGGTCGCCGGTGCAAAGCGACTACAATGATCTCAACTACATGATCCCACCGGAAGGTATGAATGGCGGGCAATCCCAGGTTGACAGCTTCGGGTCCGGAACCGGATGGGAATGTGGACTGCGCTATCGCCATGGGCAGAATGCCACATCGCTGGGTGTGGCGAATGCCTTATTTTTTGATGGACACGTTGAGACTATTTCGCCCAATAATAATGCCATGAACGCGGCCCCAGGATCTTCCACCAGTGGCACCAGTGGCCTGCGGATACTCAATGTGATCAACCCGGCACTGGGCAATGGCCAATACCCACCCTTGGGGCCATACGACTATTAAAAGTGCTGGTAGTGTTTACATCACGGGGTGGCGACAACCACCCCGTGTTACCCACGCGGCCATGGGCCTGAACCGGTGACGCGCGACGACAAGGACGAAATACGCTGTCAAACGCATCCCTATCGGCCCTGGATTTCCACATCGGATTCGCGGGCCTGCTGAATTCGGTTGATATCAAGTCGCGCGAGGTGCCTTCCCGTTCTAGTGCTCTGTTCCAGCCATAATTACGGGTTGACGGAGGGCCAAGGAGTTGTGGGCGCGGAGCGAGGAGGATTGCGTATGGATGCATACGTTGACGACGAGCGACAAAGCCCACGGCCCCTTGGCCCCCGCCCGTAGGGTTGGCCTGAAACCGGCCATCTGCGGCGTCGCGTCGGCTCAAGGGGTTTACGAACCCGGTTTTCGCCGCCGACTCCTGGCATCTGGCCGGTTTGAGGCCAATCCACCCGTAATTACGGATGGAACAGGGCACTAGGATGATTTAAAATTCTCAGGTTAGAAATTCAGAGGAGTACGACATGGTTCTATCCAGGCGCACGATATTAAAATATTCGGGGGCCGCTGCAGCAGCGATTCTGGCCGACAAGGCCATTGATCACCGGGCTGTGGGAAAGCCCGCGAGCGGGGGCCTCCCGCCGATTCCAACACACTGGCAACCGGCGGGGTGGGGTGGCGGAGGATTTTACTGGGCGACCGTATTTGACGCGACCCGGGAGGGGGTGATTTACATGAGCGGGGACGTCGCGGGCATCTATAAATCCGAAGACCATGGACGCAATTGGCGGCTGATCAACAATGGTCTGCCCGGATATGCCGTCTATGCCCTGGCGGTGGATCCCAAAAGCCAGACGGTTTTCGCCGGCACGGAACAGGGCTTGTGCAAAAGCACCGACGGTGGTGAGCATTGGAAATTACTGCCCCGGACCGGACCGGCGGGGTACAACCTGACATCCCAACGTGGCCGCAGCACGGACAACATCGCCGTTGATCCCGTGAACAGCAACGTGTTATACGTCGGCAGCACCAATGGCACGATCTGCAAAAGCGTAGACGGCGGACAAACCTGGAAACAGGTATATAGCCCTGATGGGAAAGCGTCGATGGTGGGAGTCATGGACATTGAGATTGGCGGCCTGACCGGGCAGGCGTTTGGTGGATTTTGGTTTCCGATGACCGCACCCGCTGCCATCAGTTCCAAGCATTGCCAAGGCCTGGAATTTTTTTTCCGGGCCAACGGGAGCATGGTCCCCGGCAGGGTCGTGGTGTCCCTGACCACGCAGGATGGCGTGCGCTATAACACGAACGAAAAGTTGGCCGATCTATTTGCCAGGCAACGCTGGGAAAAAGTGGTACTTGGTCCCGGCGACTTTGTGCTCGATACCCAAAGCGCCAAAGGCCACCCCAATGCGCCGGCCACACCGGATTGGCCCAAGGTAAACCGGTTCGATTTTGTGTGCGTTAACGGACTGGATAAAAGTTCTTTCATTATGGTTAAGGATTTCACGTTCATCGTAAAGCGTTCCGGGGGCGGAGAAACCAGATTAGTCGCCAAAGACTTCAGCCGAGACCGCATCGCGTATACCTACGGCAACAGCCGCAAGGTCAGCCGCAAAAGCGGTGCCGGGGCGAACGACGCCGTACAGTCAGTAACTGTGGCCGCGAAAGATTCCCGGCTGGTACTGGCGGCGACGGAAAACACCGGTGTACTGATGAGCGGTGATGGCGGCCAAACCTGGCGGAAACTTAAAACGCCGGGGCACGCCACCGGCGTAAGCGTGGCCCCCACGGATGAGAATATCATATACGCCACATTCGGCCATGACGGCGTGCATAGGTCAAACGACCGGGGTAAAACGTGGACCAAGTGCTCGAAAGGGATAGATCCCGCGGACAACATGCTGCGCGTAGTAATTTCGCCCAACCATGCGGATCATGTGTACGCCATCGGCAATAAAGCTTGGAACGGGACCTTCTATAGTTCGCAGGATGGTGGCCGTACCTGGCGTGGGCTTCGGCAGGCTAAGGTGGATTATGCCACCAGTCCGGTCAACGGTGCTACCACCGGCACAGGCACGTTGGGATTAAGCACTCTGACGGATCTGGCGATTAATCCG
>JAJYGE010000132.1 GCA_021785155.1 Planctomycetota bacterium | reverse complement strand
CTCGCGTATCTGGGAAATGCACGCCGCCGATCGTATTCAGCGCGAATACGCTGAAGCGGGCGATATTGTCGGTGTCGTGGGCTTTAAGTACGGTCTTACCGGCGACACCATCTGCGATCCGGACCATCCGATTTTGCTGGAAAAAATGGAATTCCCCGAGCCGGTTATCAGCATGTCCATTGAGCCAAAAAGTGCCAATGACAAAAATAAGCTCGGTGAAGCCCTTACCACGCTGCGCCGGGAAGACCCCACGTTCCGCAGTAACTTTGACCCGGAAACGGGGCAAACCATCATCCACGGCATGGGTGAACTGCACCTGGAAATTATCGCCAATAAGCTCAAACGTGATATGAAAGTCGATGTCACGGTCGGCAAACCCAAGGTGGCCTACAAAGAAACCATTACCAAGGCTGCCGAAGCGCAGGGTAAACACGTCAAGCAAAGCGGTGGTCGCGGTCAGTACGGCGATTGCTGGATCAAGCTTGCGCCTTACATTCCTGTGGAAGGTGATGATTCGGAAGATACCTTGTTGTTTGAAAATGACATCAAGGGCGGTGCCATTCCGCGGGAATACATTCCATCGGTGGAATACGGTGTGCGGCAGGCCGCAAAATCCGGCGTGTTGGGCGGCTTCCCGATGTTGAACATGAAAGTATCATTGTTTGACGGCAGCTACCATGATGTCGATTCATCGCAGATCGCCTTTGAACAGGCCGGTATTCTGGCCATGCAGTCCGCCTGCAAGAAAGCCGGACCAGTTCTGCTGGAGCCGATTATGAAGCTTCAGGTCACCACCCCCATTGAATTTGCCGGGCCGGTGCAGGGTGATATTTCCAGTCGCCGCGCCATGATTGAAAACACTGAAAACCGTGGTAACACCCAGATTATTGATGCCACCGTTCCGCTGGCGAACATGTTTGGTTATTCCACGATTCTGCGTTCGCTCACGCAGGGCCGGGCCAACTACACCATGGAACCGCACAGCTACGCGCAAGTGCCCAACCATGTGAAGGATGAAGTCTTGGCGAGTCTGAAATGATCGTCAATACCCGATCAGTCACCAACACTCTTAAATGAATAAACGCCTGGTCGACAAAAAATCGACCGGGCGTTTTTTTTATCCCGTCCTGCTATGCCCGCTTCGCGCTTGTTGCGCCATCGGCCATCGGCCTTGGCAAACGTGCCTTCGCGTGCGATAATTCGTTTTGAAAGATAGGTCTGCACTGGAGTGATTTGTGATTATCGCTAAAGTTATCGGCAAAGTTGTAGCAACGGTGAAAGATGCTGGTTTTGACGGGAAAAAACTGGTGCTGGTGCAAGCGCATGTCCTCAAGGACGGGCAGCTTGTGCCGGGGCAGACCATGCTGGTGGCCAATGATGATCTCGGCGCCGGTGAAGGGGAACTTGTCGTGCTCACGCAGGGAAGTTCCGCCCGCATGACTCCCAGTATGAAAAGTACCTCCACGGACGCTGTGGTAGTCGCCCTGATAGATCGTATCGACGCCAATGACCAATTGGTTTTCAAACGCAGTTGAAACAAGTTCGGCGCATTGCCGACGCACGAGGCTCTTATATGTTTATTGCCATGGTAAAAGGCGCAGTAACCGCAACCAGGAAGCACCCTTCCATGGCTGGCTCGCGCCTGTTAATCGTTCAGCCCGTTGATCCGATCAGCGGAGAACCCAATGGCTTTCCACAAGTTGCGGCGGATGTGCTGGGGGCGGCCGCCGGTATGCGGGTGCTGGTGGTAAGCGATGGCCGGGGTGTGCAGGATATGCTCAAAGCCGATAGCCGTTGCCCCATGCGATTGGGGATCATGGCGTTAATTGATCCGCCCGCGGCGGTATAGTTGAAAACAGCGGCCATTGATTGCCGGATTTTGGAATAACGTATGTATTTAGGTAAAGTGATTGGTCGAATTGAAGCCCGCGTTCGACTTCCGGGTATGGAAACTCAACGGTTTGTCCTGCTTCAACCGCTGGATTTTAATCAGCAACCCATTCGATGGACCCTCCTGGCGGTGGATGTCACCGGTGCGGCGGATGGATCGCTGGTGCTCTTTGAAGAAGGGCGTGAGGCGGCCAATCCGTTTGATCCACCTCTGCCGATTGATGCCTGCATCGTCGCGATTGTCGATGACTACCAATATCAAGCTTGAACCATCGGAGTCGCCATGGGGTCCATACTGGCTCTATTTCAGATTATGCGCGTGGCCCTGGCGCTGACCGCGGTGGCGGATGTTTGGACACTCATGCTTCTGAATATCCCCGGACAGCCCGCGATCAAAGACCCTGTAACACAATTTGCACTGGCGGCATTGGCCTCTTTTTTTCTCTACGCCTTCGGCATGACGCTCAATGATCTTCTGGATTCACGGCGCGACCGGCTCTTTGCGCCCTGGCGTCCCATTCCCAGCGGCCGGCTCAGTGTGCCGGCCGTGATTGTATTGAGTCTGGTTTTAATGCTTTTAGGGTTGTTTTCCGCAACACTGCTTTCCTGGTTTGAACCGATCAACTTTCCCGTTGCCCTCACGCTGGCCATGATAGCCAGTTTGCTGATTGTATTCTATAACGCCACGGGAAAATTTCTGGGGTATGTCGGCTTTATCGCCTTGGGACTGATTCGGGGGGTCAATTGCCTGATTGGCCGCCCCAACGCCGGCTTTTTAATTTTGTCGCTGTTTCTCTTTACCCATATCGCCGTGGCCACCGCTATTTCATATCGTCTGGAATCCAAACGCCCGCGCCTGCGCATTGCCGGTATCTGGAAACTTCTGAGCGGAGTGGCATTCATCGACGCCTCTGCGGTATTGATCATGCTGTTGCGCGGCAGCATTACACGCAGTGTTCTTATAGACGCAATCGGGCCGGCATTGGTGGCGGTAATCTATTTTGCCTGGGTGGCCCGCCAGATATGTAATCATCATGAAGCTCCGAGAAAACGCGGTGAACGCATTATGCTGGTGGGGCTTTTTACACTCTTCGCATATGACGCATCACTCCTGGCCGCCAACGGCGCCTTTGGTGGGATGGCGATTATTCTGACCCTTGCGGCAGTATCCTACATTACCTAGATCGG
>JAJYGE010000395.1:713-3079 GCA_021785155.1 Planctomycetota bacterium | reverse complement strand
ATCAGCGGTGATTGAAGTTCCTCCGCCGCTTCAATGATCGCACGTGTGAGATCGTACGTTCCACCGTTGGTATTGAGAGCCGGGACGGCAAATCCCTGGGCAATCGCCTGATCACAGATTTGTTTGGCATTCATGAACTTCATAACTTATCTCCTTAGTAAAGATCCATTGACCGCGTAACAATTAACATTCAACCAAGCCACGGCTGGGGGGCGCAAAGATTCCAAGCAGCGATACGGTCGGTGTTATCACCAAGGCCGCCATCGCCCCCTGCCAGGTTGCCCGTTTCCAGAACCACCCGAGTAAAATAATAATGGCCGCGCCAATCCCAATTGCGGTGTATGCCCATAGAATAATCCAAATAATGCTACGCCGGGCGGCGGATACGATTCCTATCCATTACCAATATCTGGCCGCAGTGATATTGTGCGTTGCGTTTCAATCCGGACGTAACGTTACATAAATTCAATGCGCATGACTTGGGCAAAGCGTTTCAGTAATTCCAGATGATGCCCCTCGAAGACCACCACATGGTGCGGCATGCCATGATGGCAAAGCTCCTCGAACCATTGACGCGGATCCTGACACATTAACTGAACCAGCCCATTGGTACCCATCAAGTGGCGCCGGGGTTGAATCGTCCGACCTTCCCGCGCGGTCAGGTAATATTTCCCGTCACAACGCCAGAATCGCAAAACTGTGACCGGCATTCTAGTGCGAAGGGTGGCCTCAACAACAGCCGGTTTCTTGATATTGAAATGCCGTGCTATAACCGGTGCTCCCGGTTCGCCCGACGAGGCACACAGCGACATTGGTGCCGCGCCACCATGCCACACCGTGATTGTTTCCTCATCGTGCTCAAGCCAATCCGTCAAATAGCACCGTCCCATGCCCAGAGTTTCTCCTATCCAGGCCGTCATAGCGCCATCGGCATCGCCCTCGCATGCCACAGCGCGGCCTTCATCAGTCAGCCGGGCAATGCCCAGATAGGGCCACTGGCCAAAATTATTGGGCATTTCGGGCCACTCCCGAATCGTCATCGCGTCAAGGGACTCATGATCCATGAACCAGCGCATCGCCAGATAGAGCCGCGACGCCATCGGCAGGTCTTCGTCACTGGTGTCCTTATGTTTTAACCCCAGATTTTTTACCGCGGCCACATCGGCAGCCACTTCGCCGTCCTTAAATCCAAGCACCACATCCGCAAACTCCATGAGGCTGAAAGTCTGCATTTGCACGCCCAGACCGCTGTGAATCGAAAAAGGATCAGCACCCATTGCAAAGTAACCAGGAGCCTGACCTCCAATCACACCCAAACGGGCCGTTCGCAACCGACGAACCGTTGCGGCCAGACGCACTGCGCCATTAAATCTCTGTTGCGTTGCCGGAGATTCCGGATCGCCATAGACCATTTCATAGCTATGGCCCATCTGGCGAAAAATAGACGCCCAACAATGCACGCCGACCAGTGAGCAGGAGCTTATCATATCTCCCTGCTGATTTTCAGGCGTGGCCCAAAGCACCGGCGGATCCGGCCAGAGCTGGGCCAGCGTGGGAGCCAGACGCCCATCAGCCATCGTTGTCTGCAATAATACAAGGACTTCCACCTCGCGAGCCTGACACGCCGCCACCGCCTGCCGCAAGGAGTTGTCATCAACAGCCTTCTGCGGCGGCTCAAATATGGTAATATCAGCCGTGGCCAGTGAGGCGCGTACTTTTTTCTCCATCTGCGCTCCCCACGACATATCGAATCCGGGGCGTTTCCGGCCGAGAAAAATCATACCCACCGAAACTGGTTTGCTCTGGAGCATCGATCCACTGACTTTTTTGTCAGGAAGTGTTTCAACCGTCTGGCTGATCATATATGCACTCCTAATGAGATATGTTTCGTTTCCATAAAACCGTCTAAACCTTCAATTCCCAGCTCGCGCCCCCAACCGCTCTGCTTCACGCCGCCGAACGGACACTGACTCGTGGAGGGAACGCTGTCATTGATGCCAACAGTACCGGCCTCCAGTGATTCCATCAGGCGGATGGCCCGATCCAAATCCCTTGTGAAAGCATAGGCGGCCAGACCATAAGGCGAGGAATTGGCTCGTTCGATAACTTCAGCATCGGTATTAAACGGGCAGACCGGGGCAACGGGCGCAAAAGTCTCCTCCGACATGCACATTGCGTCCGCCGGGACGTCCGCAAGTATCGTCGGCTCAAGAAAGCTGCCCTTGCGGTCAATACGTTTTCCGCCGCACAGCAGTCTAGCCCCCCGCCGGGTGGCATCTTCAATATGTTCCAGAGCTTTGTTCAAAGCTTCGCCATTGATCAACGGTCCGATCTGCACGCCATCTTCCAGCCCATCGCCCACTTTC
>JAJYGE010000395.1:0-703 GCA_021785155.1 Planctomycetota bacterium | reverse complement strand
AGCGTCTTTTTCGTGAATTGTTCGAGAAATTTATTGTAGACAGCCTTTTGAACGTAAATACGATTGGAGGCAATACAAGATTGGCCGGTATTACGGAATTTCGTAATGATGGCACCTTCCACCGCCGCATCCATGTCCGCATCTTCAAATATCAATATCGGAGCGTGCCCACCGAGTTCCAGGGATAAAGGCTTAATTTGTCCAGCCGCGCCCCGGATAAGCATCCTTCCTACTTCCGTCGATCCGGTGAAAGTGATTTTGCGGCACAGCGGATTGTCCAGAAATTCCTGGGCGATATCCGAGGCCCGTCCCAGCACCAACTGAAACACACCGGCGGGCAATTTTGCCGCATCGATACATTCGGCCAATGCCAGCGCGCACAAGGGTGTGGCACTGGCCGGTTTAAGAATGACCGTGCAACCGGCCGCCAGTGCGGGTGCCACCTTGCGCAATGCCAGCACCAGCGGAAAGTTCCACGGACTGATTGCGGCCACCACACCCACGGGGGTTTTGATGACCAGATGCCGCTTACCACGCACCTGATGCGGAATCGTTCGGCCATAGATACGGCGGGCTTCCTGGGCAAACCAGCGCAGGTGATCCACAGACATGCCGACTTCTCCGCGGCTTTGGGCCAATGGCTTGCCATTTTCCAAAGTAATAGTACGGGCAATATCATCCCCGCGACGTTCCAATTCGTCCG
>JAJYGE010000197.1 GCA_021785155.1 Planctomycetota bacterium | reverse complement strand
TTTAGGTATCGGAAGTTCCGCGGCCGGAACCGAACCGATCAACCTTCCATCCCGCAGCACTGTGATACGATCCGCAAGGTGTTCAATTTCTTCCATCTTGTGGGAGATATAGACAATTCCACAACCCCGTTTCTTAAGGTCGCGGATTAATGCGAAAAGCTTTTCCGCTTCCCGCGTATTAAGCGCGCTGGTCGGTTCATCCATAACAATTACCTGGGCATTCCGACTCATCGCTTTGGCGATTTCGATCAGATGCCGGGTGGCAATAGGCAGATCGCCGACCCGATCGTCCGGATGGGCTTGCACACCCAGTTGCGTCAGCAATTGTTCTGTTTCGCGGGCTTGTATCTCGTCCCGCACAAAACCCGCACGATGCGCAAATCGCCCAAGAAAAATATTGTCCGCAACCGACATTGACGATACGAGTGATAATTCCTGGTAAATCACAGAAATGCCCATGGCGGCGGCTTCCAGAGGAGAATTCAGCCGTACCCGCTTTCCCGCAACCTCCATGGTTCCCGAATAATCGTTGTAGACGCCGGCCAAAATTTTTACCAGCGTGCTCTTGCCAGCCCCATTCTCACCAGCCAGGATGTGGACTTCACCGGGATAAATGTTGAAATCGACATTCTGCAACACCTGCACGGGGCCGAATCGTTTGCCAATTGCGCTTAGACGCACCAGAGGAGGTTGCGTGTGATCCGCGCACTTCCCATACCCGACAACTGCGCCCGCCTCCGCCTCGGAAGCCTTTCCGGAATTTTCAGGTTGTTCTATCAACCAGACACCTGATTGCTGTTACCCATCGCCGCCAAGAGTCAACGCATCCAGCGGCACTTACATTGCGGCATCCCCGCAATGCGCCTACCAACAAGAATGAGATCGGAACTCATCACATACCAGATGGCGAAGGCATCGTGCGGATATTCCCGAACCATCCATTATCCTCTCATATCATGGCAGAGGCGCACCGCCCTGTGCCAGATTCGCTTTGGTATAGAGCCGAGAGGACAGCGTAATGCGTTTCGGAACTTTCTGTCCATGAAGTATCTTCCACGCGGCGGCGATGGCATGTCGTCCACAGGTGGGGTAGCGAAACGTCGCGTCTAGATAGCCCTGCGCTATATATGCAAGCCCCAGCGAAGGCAGACCGTCAATACCGACGAATTTCATGTCTTTCGCCCGGCCAGCCGCTTTAGCGGCCAGATACGCTCCATAAGCACCCGGATCATTCGCGGCGTAGACCAGGTTAATATCCGGAAAGCGTGTTAGCGCCGATTCCATCTCGCGGCGGGCAATGTTCTGCTGCCACTTCATATCGGCTGTATAAATGACATGAATTTGGGTTCCTTTAATCGCCTGCCGAAATCCGGCATTACGTTCCTGTCCGGGACTGGAAGTCATAGACCCCTCCAATTCCACGACATTCCCTTTTCCGTGCAATTCGTTGACGATCCATTTGCCGGCGGCACGACCAATGTCGGTATTGCTGGCACCAATAAAACAGGTGTATTGATTGCCCAGCACCGCCCGATCCAGCACGATAACCGGAATGCCGGATTGATAGGCCTTCGCAAGGGGCTGTGTCAACGGAGCCGTCTCCTTGGGGCTGACAATAATCAGATTGACTCCCGCCTGAACAAATTCCGCAATTTGCGCCCGCTGCTGCAGGACGCTGTTTTGAGCATCCTTGAAAACAACCTTCAGGTCGGGATATTTACTGGCCGCTTTTTTAATGTCCGCATCCATTTGTACGCGCCACGGCTCGCCCAATGTACACTGTGACATTCCAATGACCCATTTCTTCGCCGGTGCTTCGGCTATGGAAGCTGAAGAAGTCGCTGCTCCGGCAGTCTTTACAGCGGGCGCGGAATTTTTGCTGTGGCAACCGGCCAGAAAGATTGCGGTGCCGACAAACGCCATTAGCCAACCGCATTGATGAACTCGCAACATGTTGTGCTCCTACGCAAAAACAAAACAATGGAAAATATCCAAGTTGGTCAATTACAACAAATATACGATAGGAATCGCCTGTCGGGTCGACATTCAATGGTTTACCTCAAAGTTGTCACTTCAATATCCAGTTGTTCACATGCCGCCGTCAAAGACGCCACATGGTCACCGAAGATTCCGTGAATATGATTAGAGTAATAATGCTCGCCGATGGTTTCCGGGGCGCACTGGAAACGCACAAACATGTGCGGCCAGGTGTAGTTGGTCTGTTGAGCGAGATTTTCCATGGTCTGAAAACCGAGATCGGGAACGCTGGCCCGAACCAGATGCATCTGAAACTGCCCCTTCTTCCGCGTGATACGCCCCAATGTCATTAATTTCGCAGGGCCGGAATACAACTGCACGCTGGCACCGCCAGCTGGAAAGTAAAAATCCAATGATGGATAAAGCGTCACAGCCTTCCAATTCTCACGGTAATTATTGCTGCGATGACTGAACCACGGGGCATGTTGACCGGAATTAACGAGATCATATACATCATGTTCGGCGAAATAATGCCGCATGTCGGCGAACAATACCGGCGTGCCGCTGATTAAATGCATTAACTGCATGGTCAGCGCTCCATTGCTGTCGCATTCGGTGGCGCACACCAGCGGCTTTTTCTTCGAGTTTTCCCAGTCCGCGGTATCGTTGAGCAGCGCCTCCGGAACGTCCATGATGCACATGTGCGGTTGCTCCGTCATATCCAATTGTCCGGTTAGCCCGCAAAAGTCAATCCCTTCATCCCGACAAAAATCCTTGACCGCCAGATAGACCCGTACTTGCCGTGCCAATGTGCCGTCTACGCCCGGCGTAAGTTTCTTACCATCATATTTTATTTCCTTGCAAACCTTCTCCAGCCAGTCCAATCCGGCTTTCACGCGCTTTACTTCGATCCTTTTGGCCAGCTCCCAAAACCAGAGCTGTCCACGATGGTACACATGCACACCGAACTGCCGCATCCATTGGCTTTCATCCACATGCCCCGTGTACATTCCCATGGAGGGCCCGTCGAACCGCCCATAACGCATTCCATGGAGCTGTTTCACCGCTGCGATCCCTTTCGCCCGCCGGACCGGACTGGCATCATTGAGCCAACCGTCAAAAGCCGCCACGACTGCCGGAGCAGTCAGATCACCCAGAGCACGCGAAAAAGGCCGGCCGATTTCGCCCATACTGCCGGCGCTGGCGAAATATGCCACCCATCCCGGATAGGATGGGTTCAATACGCCGTACATCATAATTGGGATGGATATGTTGAACCGAATCGCCGCCTGCGCCGTTAAATCCGGATAGCTCCAGATCACAAAATTAAACACCACGGCATCAACTCCGGCGTTATTGAGCCGTTCACATTGCCCGGCCACAGTGCTATGATTCCACACCACGGCATTGCCCGGGACCACTTCGTGCCCCAGGCTTTCCAGATATTTCCTCAGATTCTTTTGAAACTTCATGCAATCCGGTGTTGCCAATTCTGTGACGCGCTTCCGGCCATCACCAAAGGTTAGAATTCCAATTTTCACTGTAGTCTCCAATGGTTCCGCAAGCCGTCTCGTTGCTGGAACAATCCCTTCCGCCGCCCAAACCGTTTCTGCAAGGCAGCCGCACGGTGCCTTCCACCGGGACCACTGTTTACGGAGCCGGTTTTAGAACCAAGGCATTGAGGCCGAAAAAATAATCTAGGGATGAACGGTCTTTCCCGACCATGCGAATAACCAACGGGTTATTGCCCGCGCTCAAGTAAACTCGACCGAGCGGGATTCGCCCGGTTGGCACCACCGAGGTGGCGTAGGCGTTGACCGGTGCGCCAAGCTTATGCCCGTGAAACAATACCTGGAAAGTACCATAATCGGGAGCCTTGGTGAAATACCCCGTCATATGGTAACTGCCAGCCTTTTTCGCTGGTACTTGAATTGCCAGTTCGGCCCCCTTGCCCTGCCCATGCCACCATAACTGCGAGTTGCCGCTCCAATGGGAACCGAAACCACCCATATCCTGTTTGACTACGATTCCCGCCGTCGCGTTGGCTTCGCCCACCAGATTCGCACCTTCGATGGCATTGCGGATCGTAAATATAGGTAGTGGAGCCACCGGTAAAAGTTCCGCCGGAGGCGGCAATGGGGGATATACCGGTTGCGGTTGGGTCTGATACCAATAAGCGACAGACGCATACGCCGCCCGCACATCATCGTCGCCTCCGACCTGGATTGTGAACCGGATGGATTTTTTGAATGGAATGGGATCCGTAATATACCACCGATACGCACTGACCCGGCCCATGTTGGCGTCTTTTATCAGGCAGCCGTGGTACGGTGCCGAATATGGCCCATTGTCAAAGTACCACCCACTGCAAAAATAATCCTCCGTGCCCGTGTCTTCGATGGCGGGCATGATCTGGCCAGGCTTGGCTGGCCCGATACCCTGGTAGAAGTTGCCTTTGGCCGGTGCATCAATGTAAACCATAGCATTGCCTTCCAAGAATCCAAATCCGTGGCCCTGAAGATTCTGCATAAATAACGCCGTCCCCACATATTGGCCTCGCCCCTTGGTGTTGAGAATGACGTAGTTCTGCCCCGGCGGCACAGGATTTTCCTGCCGCCAGAGGGCATTGAATTCCAACATCCGGTTGGAAACCTTTTTATAAGCGTCAAAACCGATATTCCAATAAAAGCCCCCGACCAGTTTGCCGGTTTCATTGGTGATCGTCCAATACGCGGATTTATGGAACGGCATGGGCCACCAGCAATTATAGCCGCCGCTGGTTTCCTCCAGCGGCGCTGATTTGTAATCCACCTGTTTCCCGAATCCGACTCCGAAAAATGCGCCCAGCGGCACCCGTACACTGGGGTGCTTTTCGCCATCCCAATACATCCGCAGGATCAGTTGGCTTCGCACATCGGTATTCCCCGGGAACGTGCACCAGAAGTGGCGCACAATTCCGGCCCCTTTGTAATTCAACAGCACCAGAGTCTGGCCGGGCGCAATGGTTCGGTAATCGCCGTTGCGCCCCTGGCGGTCCCAACTACCCGCGTGCATCGCGGTACCGCTTCTTTCCAGCGGTAAGCCGCTTAACGGGCTGCCCAGACCGGGAACGTGTCCAACCGTTTGCCCTCTGACGGCCGACGGTATAAATAATACGTAACCCAGCAACGTCAGTACCAGTGCTCTAGCAAGAGAATAAGGCATTCTGTAATCCTTTCAATTGTACTTAGCCAAACAAACACCCCTCACCAAGCACTTTCACTGAGGTATGCTCGGTATGCTCGCCCGCGGCCGAACGCGCGATTAATCCCAATAATCCAAGTAATAAGAATAATCGGAATAATTTAGCTGCGAGGGACCTTTCCATTCAACCGCCCCATCCTCCAGGAGCTCATTGGCTCCCGCAGGGCCGGTCGATGTTGTCATGTGATTGGAAACCGGCGACGGAGCGCCGATAAATTCCGAATTCCATGAGCCGTCGTAGCTAGCCGTGATGTCACCGCCTATTATCGTTCCTGGCCGTCCATGGTCCGTTTGAGTGAACGGGAGTGTGGGTATTTGAGATTTCACTACCACATCCGTCCACGGGTTGGTCGCCAACCAATTAACCGGGCTTGGTTGCGGCCGCTGGAAGTAGTAACAGTAGCTGAAATAAATGTCGTAGAATGGGATATTGTTTTGTTCACCCGCCCACTCCAGTGATACAGCGAATGGACGCCAGGCCGGTGCCAGCACCACGAGCGAACTTTGCGCATTGGCTGCTCCATAATAACCTGCCCGTGGGCAATAAAACACGGCGGGGTTCTTGATAATTCCGGTCGAGTATAGAAGCCCATATCCCCAAGGGGTCGGGCAATTATTCGGGTTGAAGCCCGAATCCATCCCGAAAGGCGTGTTTACCAAATTATCCTCCGGATACGCGTGAAACTCATTATCGTAGACGTGCAGAGCCTGGCCCAGCTCCCGCAAATTCGAGGCGCAGACCACCTGATCAGCCAAGTCTCTGGCTCGGGCCAAGGCAGGTAGCAGGAGCGCGATAAGAATAGCGATAATGGAAATCACCACTAAAATCTCGATTAAGGTAAAACCGTGGCGTTTCATAAATACTCCTTACCAAAGCGTGCGGTGCTATATTTTCCATCTTCCCCCGAAGTCGATAAAAACGACGTTCGGAATACCAGTCAGTTCGGCTCTCTCGTTGCCATCCTTTTATTTATCGGCGGATCCGAACCGGTAAGCCGCCGGTGGAAAGCCTGCAACCCAGCACAACAGGGAAGTGCCGGATCTGCATAATTCCCTTCGCCGGAGGTTGATATGTTGCGGTGTAAAAGCGACGGAACAATAGCCGCAAGTACAAAGGCCCGGCAGTCCACCAAGCAGCATAGGACACCACCACGCGCCCTGCCCAGAGTACACCGAGGCACAAAGGGCGACTCCCCCCTCACTGTACAATGGCGCGTTGACAGCTCGTGCTACATCGCCTTCCGACGTTTCAACAAAAGCAAGCATGCCGCCCCTACCGCCAGTAAAGCGAGGGGAGCCGGCTCCGGAACCACATTTGTAAACGAGAAATTACTGATATCCTGCGTGGTAGTAGCGCCGCCGGTTCCACCAGTAAAGCCAATGTATCCCAGGCCCTGCCCCAAGCTCGTCCCCAAAATTGTTGGGATGTCTATTGTTTCGCTGGTTGCATAGGTTGCATTGTTGTTTAACGCCTGCACCAAGCTGACCGAAAGCGTGTGCGTGGCACCACTGTACATGATGGTGAAGTTAATTGGGTCTGTCAAATCCGGGTTGATCGGCGAGATACTCACATAGGGCTGGGTTGTGTTACCCAGTCCGTTTATGCTCCCGTTCAGCCCGAAACCGCCCTCATCGGCATTGTTGTAAATTTCCATGGCATAGGCCACGCTTGGTGAAACGTTAGCGGGTGTGCCATTATTGTTATTCGCGTATCCCAAGTCATTCCCGCCGTCCCCAATAGCCGCAGTCCCCCGCGAATCGGCCTGAACCGTAAAAGTAATACCGTCCGCACCCCCTCCATTTGCGTTTTGATAGGTAAATTTTGCCGTCCACGGGCCACTAATGTCCTGCGTCGTGTTGTACCAGGCGGCGGTTGACTCATTCCCATACTGGCCGCTGGTAATCTCAAGGACATTGTTGGACATCGCCGAGACAATTCCGCCAGCCGAATTTGACGGCATACTCCACTGCGTTGCGCCCGTGCCAGAACCGCTGAACCCAACAACGTTCGCGCCCGCGCGGCCATTTGGTAGAGCTAAACATGCAAGAGCCCCGAGCGCTATACCAGCCACCAGTGAAGAACCACTCGATGTCGAAAAACAACCAAATAACATGAACGACTCCTTCCGCTCCATATTGGAGCTGTTTGAACTGCCCATTGGCCGAATGGACGACGGTTTGCCGCAACCATCTGCGGCGGATGTGACTCTAATGACTTTGGTACTCATACCAGACCTCCTTAGGGGGTTCCCTTGCAGGAACTACCCCAATTTACCCACCGACCGGGCGGGCGCGGTTCCACTGCGACATGCAGTGGAGAAACAACAGGAAATGCATCGTTCTCAGCGATCCTGCTTGACACTTCAATTTTCAAACATGCATCCGGGGCAAATAATAAGAAACCCGAATCTCAATAATTGTTAGTATACGCACTATAAAAATAAATGCAAGGGGAAAATACATTTTTTTTCTTTTTTTTATTATCGGACTACACAAACCATAATTTAACGCAAAATGCCGGTAAATTCTGATTTATTCCGTCCATGAGTACGGCGATTACACGCATTATTTCGTCCATTGTAGACCGATTCTTATTCATAAGTTAATATATTATATTGTACTTTCCGTGGATTCACGTACTATTAACTTGCAGGCAATCGACAACGTGATTGCCGGCAGGTCGGGGCGATCCAGCCGCTGCTGCATGACCGTGATGGCCTGAATAGCCATGGCCTCCGGCGACTGCCGCACTGTCGTTAATGGGACCGACAGCAAAGCCGCTGTGGACGTGTCGTCAAAACCTGTGAGCTTGATCTGTTCCGGAATTTTGACGCCCGCTCTAAGCAATGTGCGCATGACCCTCGCGGCGGTCAGATCATTGACGCAGGCAATGCCATCGGGCTGATGTTCTTCAAGAATGCGCATGAGTTTTTCCCGGTCGTCACCGTCCGCGGAACATATCTGCAAGCTGACGGATGATGCCAGCCGCACAGCGTTTCCCACACCCTCCAGCCGCGCCTCGGCCGTCGGATGCTCACGCGCATCGGTTAAAAATACGATCCGACGGCAACCGCGCTTAATCAAATGTTGCGCCACCAGAAAGCCGCCAAGTTCATTATCACTGCCGACCACATCAAATCGGCTGCGGTCATGGAGCTTATGTAGATCACGATCCAGCAGCACCAGAGGAGTGTTGTGCGCTATGCATTGCCCCACGATCAACTCGTTGATTTGCGTGTAGTGTAACTGCACCGGCAGCGGCATATAGAGCAACCCGCGTATATCGCTTCTCCATAACTGATCCAACACACCCTGTGCATCGTCCACTGTGCCCTGCTCGGCAATTTCCTGAAATACAATCTGCCACTGCCGCTTCTGCGCTTCCCGCAGCAGCGACTGATGTACCGCGGCAAAAATACTACCCGGTTCCAACGGCGGAAACAGCAAACCGATGCTCAAAAACTTGGATTGCTTCGCACCTTCCACATACGTGCCCGATCCGCGGCGGCGGCGCAGCACGCCAATAGCCTGTAAATCGCGCAAGGCACGAATCACGGTAATACGTGAAACCTTGAACTGCTCTACCAACTCCGTTTCCGTGGGCAGCTTGGCACCGGCGGGATAGTCACCGCGACGAATAGCACGCAGCAGAACATCATACACAGCGCCATATTTGGGTTGACCATTGCGTAGCCTGGCACCGACGGGGCTTGCTGGAAGAAATTTCTTGCGGTGCCTGGGCATACATCGTCCAAATACGCGGCTCAACGCTTTGGCCGTCGTGCCCTATTGTCACCAGCCCAACCAGATAATCAAGTGTGCCATCAATCCCGGCAGTCCTGAATTCACCACCGTGTGCCCCTTCACACCGCGCGTTTTACCGCACCGTCGCTTATAATGGATGGTCTTTGGTTTTGTGAAAAAGAGGTCCCTGGAATATGTCGCTTTTATCAGTCAAAAATGTCAGTAAAGCTTATGGGATGCGCCATGTGCTGGAAAACATCACCATGGATGTGCAGGCTGGAGATCGCATAGGATTAATCGGCCCGAATGGTGCCGGAAAATCGACCCTGGTTAAAATTATCGCAGGCGTGGAGGAACCGGACCATGGAACCACCACACTGGCCAGTGACGCCACCATGAGCTACGCCGCACAACAGCCGCGGCTGGATTTAGCCCAAACCGTCCGCCAGCAGGTGGAACTGGTCTTCGCCCATGTGCGGGAAATCGAACACCAATTGCAACTCGCCGCTGAAGAACTCGCCCGCGATCCGGACGGGCCGGAACATGATGCCGCGTTGAAACACTATGATCATTTACAACACCAATTTCAACATCTGGAGGGCTGGGATATTCAGCGCCGTGTGCAGATGGTACTCGAGCAGCTTGGTTTTACCGATGGGGAAATGGATCAGCCGGTGAGCAATCTCTCCGGCGGCCAGAAATCCCGCATTCAGCTTGCCCGGATGCTGCTGGAAGGGGCGGATTTACTGCTGCTGGATGAACCCACCAATCATCTGGATATCCCCATGCTTACATGGCTGGAAAAGACACTTTCCGAGCTTGATGATACCGCCATGATCATTGTCAGCCACGACCGTTATTTTTTAGATCGCGTAGTCAACCGCGTCATTGATCTGCGATCCGCGGGTATTGAAGAATATGTCGGCAATTACTCGGCTTACATGACGCAACGGGCCGAACGTCTGCTCACACAGCAACGGGCTTATGAACAGCAAAAGACATTTATCGCCAAGCAGGAAGAATACATTCGCCGGTTTTCCGCCGGTCAACGTGCCATGCAGGCACGGGGACGCAAAACCCGGCTGGAACGATTTAAGAACGAATCCGCCATCGGCAAGCCCGGCGGCGATGCGGCCCGCATGATTCTGAACCTGGAACTTGAACAGCCCAGTGGCCTGCATGTATTGAAACTCCGCGATTTATCCAAAGCCTTTGGCGATAAGATTCTCTTTGCCAATATCTCGCTGGAGCTTACGCGCGGGGACCGTCTGGGAATTGTCGGCCCCAATGGTTCGGGTAAAAGCACACTGCTGAATATTTTAGCCGGCAAGCAATCGCCGGATGGAGGGGAAATGGTCTGGGGTCACGGGACGACCGTGCAATATTTTCAGCAGGAACATCAGGATTTGAATCCCGGCAATACGGTGATGGAGGAAATTCACAGCGTCAAACCTGTCACACCACCGCAGGATATTCGGGAACTCGCCGCTCTGTTTCTATTTTCCGGTGATGACATTTTCAAGAAGGTCGGAACGCTTTCCGGCGGAGAAAAGGCCCGCGTGGCGATGGCCAAAATGCTGCTCAAGCCCGCCAATGTGATTCTCATGGATGAACCCACCAATCACCTGGATATGAGTACTTGTGAAGTCGTGGAGGCCGCGCTGGAAAGCTACGACGGTACGCTGATTGTGGTTTCGCATGATCGCTACTTTCTGGCCAACGTCTGTGACCGCATCCTGGCTATGGAACCGGAAGAAATCCCGGCACAGCGGGACGGCTGGAGGCTGGTGGATGGCACATTTGATGATTATGTCGCCGACCGGGAAAAACGCGCCCGCAGCAAAGCTGCTGCGGCCAAAGCGGCTGCGGTACCCGCAAAACATGCGAAACCCGCGTCCGGCACCAGGGGCCAGCCCGCCAAGCCTGCCGCACCTGAAAAGCCCAAACTCCCCTGGCACCTGGAAAAACTCTCGACCGGCGAGTTGGAGAAGATAATCCAAACCAAAGAGCAGGAATTACGGAACATGGAAATGCAGTTTGCCGATCCGGCCATAGCCGCCGCCCCAGCCAAGCTGAAAAAGCACCAGCAGGATTATGCCAAAATCCAAACACAACTCGCGGAAGCCATGGACGCCTGGGAAGTAAAAGCGGTACGGTAGAGATTCACGCATCTGCCAGCCAAAAGCCCTTTCAGTCATTACGTGTAATTAGAACTTTCCGCATCCGATGCCGGGTGCTCAACTCGGTGTAGTAGATTCCTCCGTGATCAGGCTTGCTGGTTGCGGTGATAACTGCGGCCAGGAGTTCAATGGCACCATCCGTTGGATACGCATGGATGTTGAGGTTGCAAAAGCCCAGGTCGGGTTTGGCGGACGCAACCGCGTGCTCAGATGCCCCCACAGTCAACATTGTATTTGCATTATCCTCCGCCCGTTTGAGCACCATCGCGACGGCCCCATACCCAATTTCACTTCCCGTGAATCTCACAAATTCCTTGCGCCCCAGACCGATCACACCACGGCGGCATAAATCTGTGGCAATGGCGGACCGCTGATCTGCCCAGCAGACGATGACTTGATCAAAGCGACCGGCCGTAAGTATGTCGGCGGCACGATCCAGAACGGCACAGATCGGCCATTCACCATGAGCCAGCGTTTCACAAGCACCATGAATTCCAAAATAAATGGCGGCATGGGATGCAACCGACGAATAGACCGATCGCGTGAAATGCCGGGGTGAAGTATATCGCCCATCGGCCTCCAACATGCTGTCCAGAAACGCTACTGTGTTATCCATAGGACCCCAGGTGGATAGCATCACCAATGCGGTGTTATCCATTAATTGTGACATGGGTGTTGCACCGGCATGTTGCAAGGCGTCATTCAATGCGCGAAACGCGTGCTGACTGATGGCGTCAAGGCCCTGCATGGCGGAATCGAATGCCGCATTGACTTGTGGGGTATTTGAATCCGTTTGATACCCAGTGGAGCCGCCAGTGCCGTTGGAAGCCGATTTGACAGCCTGAACGAACGCGGCGGAATCGACGAATTGATCGCTGTGGATTCCCCAACCGATAAGCGCCAGAGTGGATAATTTCATAATCGGGTCTCCATCACGCTCATCTCTGGCACGGTGCGCGCAAATACCAGGGCCGTATTGTTCCCGCCGAACGCGAGATTGCATGATAGTGCGATTTGAAGAGGCTTTGAAATCGCGGCACGTACCAGGGGTAAATTACATTGCGGATCAGGATCGCGCGAACCGGCATTCGGCGGCAGTACGCCATGTTGTATAGCTAACAGGCAGATCACCGCCTCAATTGCGCCGGCAGCGCCGAACGTATGACCCGTAAGGCGCTTCGTGGAACTGACGGGGGGAATTTCCGGGCATGAATCAAAAACCTCATGTATCACCATTGCCTCGGTGGCATCGTTATCGCGCGTGCCGGTGCCATGCGCATTGATGTAATCGACCTGCCGCGGGGCAACGTCGGCGTCATGCAGCGCCTGCCTGACGGCCTGTGCGGCCCGCGTACCGGCGGGTTCGGGCTTGGTGATGTGATACGCATCGCAGGTGGCGGAGAAGCCTGTTATATAACCGATGGGATTAACTCCGCGTTGGCGTACATTGTCAATGGATTCCAGTATCAGCATCGCGGAACCTTCACCCACGGTAATTCCAGGCCGGTCACGGTCAAAAGGGCGGCAACCATCCGATGCCACCAGCCGCAGCGAATTAAATCCCGATATCAGCAGTTGGCACAAGGCCTCGCTTCCGCCGGCCAGAGCGACTTCACAGCGGCCGGCATGAATGGCGTCGCATGCGGCACCAATGGCCATGGCGGAACCTACACAGGTGGTCAGATTCATATATCCGGGGCCATTAAGATGATGTCGGCGTGACAACAGTGATAGCACTTCATAAGGCTGCATGCGGCGCATCAGTTCAATATCCGCCGCATCCGCATTCATACGGTATTGCTGGTAGAATCGCTCCGATAAATCCATTCCGCAAACCGTTGTACCGATGAAACAGCCCATGGGCGGATCATCGGAGCTACGGTGTGGCGATAAACCAGCGCTGCGCAGGGCTTCATCACTGCTGATACACGCGAGTTGCTGCGTGCGGGAAAGATTGTTCCACAAACGCGCCGGCAAATCCGCCGGGCGGGAATACTCCGGACAAGCCGCAACTTGAATGTGCCGCAACTCCCGGGGCAATGAATAGGCCCAGGGCTTTAATACATCTGTCGCAGACGCAATTCCCCGCCAGGTATCCTCCGCATGGCCTCCCTGCGCGGTAATGACGCCGATACCGGTAACTGCGATGGGTTCAAACTTTCTTATTAACTTCATTAGCTTCCGGAATTCTGGATTTCCCGTGGTAAAGACCAATATGTCTGGATACTTCCACCTTAATTATTGGTCCATGCCGATCATGCGCTTTTCCACCACAACATCTCGCCTATGATCTACTTCACCGGCAATCAGGCCGGTATTGGATTGCAGCAGCCGGATGATGGGATTGCACGAATCCCAGACGTGGCCGGCAAGGATATTCAGTATCGCGGCGCGCATCACCGGATTTCTGTCCGCGGAGAAAAATAGAGATCGTACCAGATCGCGCTGATAAAACCGCGTTACAAACGCCTGAAACACACGCATTCCCGCCTCCATGTCGGCCTGATATTTGGGCATGGCGGCATGATCATCACACCGTAACAGCGCGTCAATGGCATCGACCGCGCGTGCGGCGGAAGTTATCGCCATATGCACGCCGCTGGAAAAGATGGGGTCAAGAAACCCCGCCGCATCCCCAATCATGACATGGTGCCGCCCAAATTTCCGGCCGCAATGATAACTGTAATCACCGGCCACACGGTACGGCGCAAGCGCCGTCGCTTTTTGCAGACGTTTGTGCAGCAGCGGCGAATTCTCGGCGGCGGCAAAAAACTGCTGTTGGGCATTGAGGTTTTTTACAACTGCTTCACGCTTTAACACCGCCCCGATACTGGTACTGCCATCACGCAACGGAATAAACCATATCCAGCCGCCATCAATAAGGTGCATGGTGAGATATTGACGTTCAAACGTATCGATGGATTCCGCGGGGGCGATATCCGTAAAATAGTTGTAGATCGCCAGGCGGCCAAAATCAGGCAGCATTTCCCGCTGCCCAAGTTTTTTAGCAAAAAGAGCCGCTCCACCGCTGGCGTCTATGACAAACTTGCACGTATGCGTTGCGCCGGAGGCCGTCTGGATTCGCACCGGTGATTGGTCTTCCATAACGGCCATGACGTTGCAATTTTCATGGATCACACAACCGCGGTGGAGCGCCAGGTCGCGCAATTGAAGATCAAACTCTTCACGCAGGACATTAAACGTCGGCGGCTGTGAGCCATCATCCGGTAAAGCAAAACCGAATACTTCCATGCGATTGATGACCGGATCAAAAAATCTCGCCCCATATTTACCCTGGTGATGACGCTTTAAGCAAGCCGCGTCCATACCAACGCTTTCCAAAATGCTCATACTGGCGGGCAGCAGTGATTCACCGATGTGGTGGCGCGGATGCTTATCGCGATCAAAAAGAACAACCGAATAGCCCTTTGCCGCCAGCAATGCTCCAGCCACTGATCCGCCGGGCCCGCAACCAATAATGGCAATATCGCTGTTATTTTCCATTTTCCTGCTTTCCGTTGGCCAAGTCGGCCATTGTAACCGATCGGATGGCGGCAGTCAGCAGAAGCCCAAGGGCCTGTGACAGGTTCTGCCAGGTCGCTCGGGGCCCCTTAACTTTTTAGCGCCGTTGCGCATTATCCCTCTTATTGCAATCCTATAGCCTTACCGAAGTACAGTTCAGACCCGCTGAACAAGGTTCTTTGACAAATAAATAACATGCCGCCACAGTGATCG
>JAJYGE010000249.1 GCA_021785155.1 Planctomycetota bacterium | reverse complement strand
TCGTCGGCCAAGCTGGTGTCTGCCAGTTGCCGCCGGGCAGCGCAATACACCCATCCAATATGCTCTTGGACGACAGCAGAAAATGGGCCTTCGGTGGCGCAGTCACTGGCCTGATCGCATGGCTTTTCGGTCGTGTTCATAGTTGGCATATCCTCCGGCGGGGCAATCCAAATAATCGCCCGTATATATGATAACGGACAGTGCCGGGATTTCCGGACATATAATTTTAACATCGAGGCATTTTTCGCCAATGTCGGTATGACCTGTTTGGCAATAATGGTATCGCGGGAAAGTTAAACCATCTGCTTGGTGCTGCCTAAGTGTGTCTGCGTCTTCAGCCAGTGCAGCCATGGTGTGGCCTGATTGCGCGCGACGGAAATTTCCAGAAGCGGGGCGGTGCGATTGAGGTGCGCTACATCCTGTCGGAAGTGTTCAAGGTCAAATGGGATGTAGGGCAAAAGGTCGATTTTGTTGAGAATCAGCAGATCAGCCGATACGACAAGGTTGGGATGCTTCGCCGCTTTGTCATCGCCTTCGCTGACGCTGAACATACCGATTTTGCAATGCTGGCCGAGATTAAAGGACACCGGGCAGATGAGATTGCCGACGTTTTCAATAATCAGCAAATCCAGATCGGCGAGTTTAAGTTTATCCATGGCATGGCGTACCTGATTGGCATCAAGGTGGCATCCGCTGCCGGTGTTCACCTGCACGATATGCTCCGAGTGTTTGGCCAGACGATCGCCATCCCGGCAGGTTGCCGGATCGCCGACAATCACGCCGATGTTCATAACGCCTTTGAGTTGCCGGAGCGTAAGCTCCAGAAGAGCGGTTTTTCCGGCACCGGGAGCGCCGATTAAATCCACGACAAACACGCCGGCGCGTTGAAATACCTCTCGATTCTGCAAAGCCATTTCATCGTTGAGTTTGAGAACATTTTCAACGATGGGAACTTTGGTGCTCATGATCAACTCCGGTTTTAAAAGTCCTTTGGCGGCCACCGCCAGATTTCGCGGTTTTTTTCCTGCGATGCGTTGCCGCCGAATCAACATCAATGGAATCCAATTGGAATTCATCGCCGCCCAAAATATCAACGTGCGTGCCTCCGCAAACGCAAGGCTCGTCAACGGTAACGGGTTCCCAGCACCGCCCGCACGCCACACACCGCAAGCGCCATGGCGGGCTTACAATGTGCAACCGTGATCCGGACCAGCCGGAATCGGCACTGGCGATATTCCATGCCATCTCCATGGCCTCCGGTACTACGCCGTGCATCGGCCCGATGCGTACGGTGGCCCGAATCAGTCGCTGATGGGCTGGGAGGTGCCGACGGATTAATGCAATTAAAGATTCCGCAATTGAAACTTCATGCATGATTCAACTCCAGAAAGAATCCATCTCGTTTTCGGTCTTTCTCCAGCCCTGAAGTATCCGAATATAATTGCCGCGCTCGAATAATTCCGGTTCCGGCGACCGCGCCATGCTCATGGAACCTTTCATTTGCTTCACGGAGGTATATTCATTGGCCCGCATCCATTCGGCCAAGGCGTCGCGCAACACCTTAAGATGGTCGGGGCCATATTCCAGAAGCGCTGAAACAATTTGTACGGCATCGGCTCCAACCATTAAACATTTTACAGCGTCGCGGGCATTCTGAACGCCGCCGGTAATCGCCAATTGGCAATCCACCTGTCCGCTGATTGCCGCCGTCCATCGCAGGCGTGGCAGGAGTTCATCGGAGGTGGAGAGCTTGAGTTCCCGTTTTACCGTGAGGTTTTCAATATCAATGTCGGCTTGATAAAAGCGGTTGAAGATTACCACGCTTCCCGCACCGGATTTGGCGGCTTGGGCAACAAAATGCACCGGCGAGGTATAAAATGGTGAAAGTTTCACAGCCAAGGGCAGTTGGACCGCTTTTCGCACGTCCTGGATTATCGCCACGGATTCGCGTTCAATATCCGTAGAATCACGAAACGCTGAAAGTGCTAAATCGTAAAGATTCAACTCTATGCCGTCGGCTCCGGCTTCCTCAAGCAACTTGGCGTAAGAGGTCCAGCCGCCGAGCGTGCGTCCGTTTAGTGAGGCAATGACCGGCACACGCACAGCCGCTTTTATTTTCTGCAACTGCTTGAGATAGGCATCAGGTCCCAGACGGAAATTGTATGGCGTGGCAAGATAGCTCGACGCTTCGCCGGAGCTGTCCTGTCCCTGCGTAATGGTCCAATCGACATACATCTGCTCTTTTACCAATTGCTCTTCAAATATCGAGTGCATGATGATCATCGGGGCACCGGCATCTTCCAGACGGCGAACGATATCCATATCGCCCACCATTGGAGATGCTCCAGGTATAAGCGGATGTGGAAGATCAAATCCCATATAACTGGTGGACAAATCCATAAACTTATTCTCCTTTTGCCACGTCGGTGGCTTGACTGGTTTGGGCCGGAGCCTGGATTTCCGGAAAAGCAAAGCTCGCAAGCTGGCTGTATAGTGCCAGTCGTTCGGCGGTGTTGCGTACAGATGCTTCCGAAAGCATGCGGAATCTTTCAGGATTCATTTTTTCAATCATGGAAAACCGCGTCTCATTACGGAGGTAATCGCGCACATTGGCCTTTTGGCTTGGTGAATCAATCTGCAGCGGAGGTTTGCCCTGTGCGATAAGCCGTGGGTCATAATGATATAGCGGCCACACGCCGCTATCCACGGCTAATTTCTGCTGACTGATGCCGAATTTGAGATCATACCCATGCGCAATGCAGTGACTGTAAGCAATGATCAGGGAGGGGCCGGGGTAGCTTGCAGCTTCGCTGAAGACCCGAACGGTGTGATTGTCATTGGCCCCAAAGGCGATGCTGGCCACATACGCATGGCGATAACTCATCGCCATAAGACCGAGGTCTTTTTTCTGCGTGGCTTTGCCGGCGGCGGCAAATTTGGCCACGGCGCCAATGGGTGTGCTCTTGGAACTTTGGCCACCGGTATTGGAATACACTTCCGTATCGAGTACCAAAATATTGACATCAAAAGGAAGGCTCAAAACATGATCCAATCCGCCAAAATCGATGTCATACGCCCAGCCATCACCGCCGACAATCCATACGCTCT